>NZ_JBXPBY010000010.1:0-210360 GCF_056930735.1 Acinetobacter sp. B-6
AACGTTGAGGGTGTTTTTTTATGCGTGAAGAAAAGAAAAAGATAGAAATGATAAGAAGTTAAGAAGAAAAATAAAAGCGCTACCTTGTGGTAGAGCTTATATCAATTGCGGTTAAAGCAAAAATAAGTCAGTCTTTAAAGTGGATTGGAATCCATTGATAGCTTTTCCCATCTGCTGAGTAGATATGACCAATGCCTGGAAAAGGTAAGTGAGGTGCTGCTATAGTTTGTCCATTTTTAGCATAGTCTGCAAATTGTTTTAAACGTGTTTGTACAGCCATTTTAGGATCAATATCATATTCGATCGCTGTTTCTGGTCTATCGAATTGAACAGTGTGAGAATGCACAATATCACCAATAAAGATAACATCTTCATCTGTGGTTTTGAGTTTATAGCTAAAATGACCAGGTGTATGACCTGCAGTGTTGATCACTTCAAAGCCATTGATATTATCACCGAGTTTAAAGGTTTTAAATTGCTGTTTCGCTTGATAAGGTGCAAGAGCAGCTTTAATTTTCTCTACAGTTGCCACATAATTTTGGCGCTTATCCTGTGCTATTTTTTCAGCTTGTTTCGGATTTAGCCAATAACTCGCTTCTCTTTCTGAGACATAAATGGTGGCATTGGGGAAATTAGCGATACCATTTTTACTGACACCACAGGAATGATCAGGATGCAAATGCGTGAGTAAGATGGTATTAACTTGTTCTGGTTGATAGCCTGAAGCTTTCAGATTTTTCAGTACAGAGCCTAAGTGAGTACCAAAACAATCCGCAGTACCACTATCAACTAAAACTAAAGACTTTCCAGTATTAACTAGAAAAGCATTGACTGAGGTTTGTACACCTTTTACTTGATCAGCGTGGTACTTTTTTAAAATCTCTTGAACTTTGTCTGATGAAATATCTTTAAAGAGTGTAGGCGACATAAAATTTGTGCCATCAAGTAAGGCTGTAATTTGTGTATCACCAACTTGATGTTGGTAAAAACCAGAAACTTGCGGCTGTTGCTCAATAATCGGTAAAGTTTTTTGAACATCTGCCTTTGATGCAAGTGGAAATAAACAAACGCAGAGTACTGACAAAGATTGGACAATATTTTTCATTGGGTATGTTCAATATTAATTTAATGAATTATTTTGTAGCATGGATTGATCTGTCACTGAGCTTTTTATTGATGAAAAAAACTCTGCTTTTGTAAACGAATTTTTTATGATTCTCAAAAGTGTTGGTGTGAGTGCTTCAGTTGATTTGCCTTTTGTTTTGGATTCTTTTCCATTCAATAACAGTACAAATTAAGGTTGTGGGGAGGATGAGAACAAATTGCAAATAACTAAATGTGAATATAGGTGATGGAGTGAGTATGGAAAGAACAAGGATAAAGGGTGAAAGCATTAATCCTAAAATTGCGCCATAGATTATGCATCGCATTAAGCGTATTTGAGCGAGCTTTTCGGCAAAGAAATGTTGGAATAATAATTGAATGATTATTGCAGGAATAATGCCAAGTAAATAACCAAACGGTGTAATTAAGAATAATCCTCCAATCATTGGAAATATGATCGAGGGCGTAATGAGACCTTTTAAAAATCGTATTGGATCACCGAACATAATATGGCTATGAAATGTGATTGCAATAATCAAAGTTCCAATAAATGGTCCCCAAATGACAAATGCTGAACTTTGCCATTTAGCTTTTTGTGAAAGGCTGGTTTTTGTAATTGCCATATTATGAGCTTTATCTTGATTTTATTCTTGAACATAACATAAAAAAAGGCTTCCGAAGAAGCCTTTCAAAAATCATTTGATTGCTAATTATGAGACTTTGTCACCAGCTTTTGCACCAGATTCAGGTGAAATGACCCAAACACCTTCACCATTTCCAGCAGCAAGCACCATTCCATTGGAAATACCAAAGCGCATTTTACGTGGAGCGAGGTTAGCAACCATCACGACCAATTTACCTTTTAAATCTCCTGGTGCATAGAATTCACGGATTCCACTGAATACATTACGTGGTTCTGCTTCGCCAACATTTAAGGTCAGTTGAAGTAATTTATCTGATCCTTCAACATGGGCAGCGTCTACAACTTCTGCGACACGGAGATCAACTTTGATAAAGTCCTCAATACCAATAATTTCAGCTTCACCCACTTTAGGTTCAGGCTTTTTCTCAGCTTTCTTTTCTTTTTTCTTTTCAACTTTTGCTGGTTCAGCTGCAGAAGCCAAAGAGTCTTTAGATGCATCAACCATAGCAGCTACTGCTTTAGGGTCTACACGTTGCATCAATGGTTGGAATTGCGAAATTTCATGTACTGTTAAGATATTTTGACGTGAAGCAAAATCAAAACGATCCAGTTTTAAGAAATCTTGGACTTGTTGAGCAAGCGTTGGCAAAACAGGTGCGAGATAAACAGCTAATTGGCGGAACAGGTTAATACCCACTGAACAGACATCATGAACTTGTTGTTCTTCACCTTCGATTTTTGCCAAAGCCCAAGGTTTTTTCTCATCAATATACTGATTTGCACGATCAGCAAGTGCCATGATTTCACGAATGGCAGTAGAAAATTCACGTGCTTCATAAGCTTTGGCAATTGAATCACCAGCATCGATAAAGCTTTGAACTAAAGCAGACTCTGTACAGGTCTTTGATAAGGTATTGTCAAATTTGGTGTTAATGAATTTTGCACAACGACTGGCAATATTGACTACTTTGCCGACCAAATCTGAGTTCACTTTCTGTACGAAATCATCAAGATTTAAGTCAGAATCTTCAACCTTATCAGACAGTTTGGAAGCAAAGTAATAACGTAAATATTCGGGATTCAAATGCTGTAAATAGGTTTCAGCTTTGATGAAGGTACCGCGAGACTTTGACATCTTCTGACCATTCACAGTCAAGAAACCATTTACGAATAGACCTGTAGGAGTGCGGTAATTTGCACCTTCAAGCATTGCAGGCCAGAACAGCGCATGGAAATAAACAATATCTTTACCGATGAAGTGATACACCTCATTTTTAGAATCTTTTTTCCAAAATGCATCAAAATTTAATTCTGGTCGCTTGGTTTTGATGTAATTTTCAAAACTCGACATATAGCCAATTGGTGCATCAACCCATACATAGAAGTATTTATTAGGTGCATCGGGTATTTCAAAACCGAAATATGGAGCGTCACGAGAAATATCCCAGTCGTTTAAACCATTATCAAACCATTCATCTAATTTATTTGCGATAGATACAGGTAGACGACCTTCGTCACGCGTCCATTTTTGTAAATATTCTGCAAAATTAGGCAGTTTGAAAAAGTAATGATCAGATGATTTTTCAACAGGTGTCGCACCACTTAAAGTTGAGCGTGGATTCAACAATTCTGTTGCATTGTATGTGGTTCCGCAGACTTCACATGAGTCGCCATACTGATCTTCAGCTTTACATTTTGGGCATGTGCCTTTAATAAATCGATCTGAAAGAAACATGCTTTTTTCAGGATCAAATAATTGTGTTACAGGACGAATCGCGATATTTCCTGCTTCACGGTTTTTGATATAAATTTCTTCAGAGCGAGCCTTATTTTCATCACTATTGGTTGAATCATAGTGATCAAAATGCACACCAAAACCATCGAAATCACGAATATGTTCTTTCTGAACATTGGCAATTTGTTCTTCAGGGGTAATTCCATTCGCCTCAGCGCGAAGCATAATGGCTGTACCATGAGCATCATCCGCACATACATAAGTCACATCATGACCCATTGCACGCATGGCACGAACCCAGATATCTGCTTGGATGTAGCCGAGTAGATGACCCATATGAATAGGACCATTTGCGTATGGAAGGGCGTTAGTGACTAAGATATTTCGCACGGATATAACTCTCTTTCTCAAAGTTAAGGCAAGGGTATTGATTTTAACGTAATTGCTATCAAGATGCACAACTGAATAGGTGAATTCTTTTCAAATGTGGATTTTTAATCATATTCATATACCCAACGATTTATTATTATAGAATCAACGATTGAAGCATGCTCATGAGTAATAAAGTAATGATTGATGAAGATTATTTTGATGATGATCAACCTGTAATTCGTATTGCACAAAATCAAAAAACCAAAGCACAGTTTGAAAAAAATATTTTAAAACAAGCACAACAGTATCTAGACGATATTTCTGAGGATGAGCATCAGTTTTTAATTCAGACGCTCAGAGATATGGCGCAAGAAGAAAAATATTTCGATGTACTTGCAGATCAATTAGATCAACCTGTGGATGCGAAGGTTGCTAATGATGCATTAAACCTTTTGTATTTTTGGCAACTCATTCATGAGGCTAAAGAGATTTCAGAATTTAATCTTTTGGATGTGATCAATACTGAGTTTTTTCAAAGCAGCTTGCTAGATGCTTTTGAGCTATTAGATATTGGTGAGTCAAAAGCTCAATACAAAGCTGTATTAGCACAAAGTTTTAAACTCTATGAATTAGAACTTTATGCAGGATGTATACCTTTGCTATATGCACAATTAGAAGGTTTACTGACAGCAGTTTTACTTCAAAATGGGTATTTGAAACAACAGGACACTAAATTTATTGATGTTTATAAAATTGTGCCAGGTTTAAAAGGTCATGAGATCAAGAGTTTATGGCATAAGGTCAAAATTGCCAATGAATTGAATCATTATTTCTTAGAGCTTGCTGCATATAAAATGGACAATAGTTCAACCGTGAGTATGACACGCCACAATATTTTGCATGGTACAGAGTTGAGCCATTTTAATCAGGGGCGTAGCTTTGTATTGTTTATTTGGTTATTTAGCGTTGTAAGTTTTATGAGCTCATTAAAATCCTAAGCAAGGAAAATATCAAAAACTTCACTTAAATTTCACCGAAGAATCAAATATTTTACATTTATGTTTTAGACACTGATGCCAAGATCGGAAAAGGAGAACAGGATGCGATCTTGGTATTTATATATGGTTTCCGCTGCTCCCAGTCTTAGCGCTGTTTTGAGCTTAGTTGTTCCATTCAGCATGTCATTATATTTTTATCAGGGCGATTTTCTTGGCATCGCTTCTGAGCGAAACCCAAGTCGTGGTATGGAAGTGTTTTTCTATTTCACACCATTGCTATTTTTATTGGCATTCTTTAGCTACCTTCTGATTTTTAGCATTCTAAAAAAGCCTAAAGCAGTGATTGAAATTGCTCAAATGCTTAAAGTGACAGGCTTCATTTTTTTGTTCATTTTGAGCTGTCTCTTTCTAATTTTATGTTTAGAGGGAACTCTATATCGTTTTCTCGAAATGTTGCCATATTTATGTATTGCTTATGCCTTGTTGTTAATTCCTATTTTTATAGGCTTAATGGCTGGAAATACATTATATTTATATTTGTCTAGAATATATCTAAAAAGGTAGTGCTTAATCAAGATAAAATCATTTGAAGAAATATCTGTGCTAAAAAATAAATTTTTTTGACCTTTATTATTCATGTTGTTGAATTTTTTTAAATGTTTTTTTATAAAATTAGAAAGATGGTCAATCATCATTGTCCATTCAGTTTGTTTTCTATGCTATGTTGCAAGTCATTATTGTCATTTAGAACTGATTGATGCTTAAACTCATTGCTGAAGACTTTATTCAAATAGATAAAATTGATCTTGTTTTGCCTTTATATCAAGAATTAATTGACAAGACGAAACAAGAACAGGGCTGTATTGCTTATGACTTGTACCATGATTTACGTAATACAGGTCATTTTGTTTTTATTGAAGAATGGGTAGATCGAGCTGCATTAGATGCTCATGTCCAATCAGCACATTTTCAGAGATTAGTGCCTTTGATTGACCAATATGCAAGACAAGAAGGTATTTTTACGCATATGCAGCATTACCAAGAACTATTTTAAAATGCTAAAGCACCTATTATTCGTTTTCTATCATTTGTTTAATTTTGCTCGCTTTTTCAAAGTGATCAAGCTGATGGGTTTTAATCCACCATTCTGCGACTTGCATTAATGTTTCTGGATCATCATTTTTATTCGCGAAAAAAGCATAAAAGGATAGTCCGACTTGATCACCCTTTTTGGCAATTTTTTCATTACATACTCGAATAATTTTTTCTTTGATGGCTTGTTGCATAAATAATCTCGATGTATCCATTAGATTGAATTCTTTATATGGATTTAGCTGTTGTGACTATTTTATTCATTTTGAAACAAAAAGATACATCGCTACATTCTGTGGGTGAATTGTTTCTGAAATGCAGTTTTTGACGTTTTATCTCGATTCTGTTGCTATAACTGTTAAGTAACTTAATCAAAATAGGAACGACAGATGACTAACTTAGACGATTTAAAGAATAAAGCTTCTGAAGTAATTGATGATGTAAAGTTAAAGGCAAAAGAAGCAAAATTGGGTGCGGAAAAGGTCGCTGATGATTTAAAACATAAAGCCAAAGAAACCTTATTAAAAGGTGAGCAAAAGGTCAATGATTTAAAACATAAAAAAGATGACGAGAGTGATAAGAGTTAAGTAAAAAAAGCCTTTGAGGAAAATTTTCTTCAGAGGCTTTTCCTATTATAGGTCTTTACGTGTCCATTCAATATGGCGAATGTGATTTTCAATAACTGTAAATGTATAATAAATCTGATCAATTTCATAAATATAATTTGAGACAGTGACTGTCGTTTTCCCTTCTTTCTTTTCGTAGGTGTGCATTGAGATTGGAGACTGAGCAATCCGTGTGCTCATATCTGCATAACTATCACCTATAGAAATGAGTTGCCCAGAAATGGTCCTTACAGTATTGGTAGATGTTCCCGCAATCACAGAACCAGAAATAAATAAAGATAGCATCAAAGCATGGCGAAGTTTCATTAACGGTAAGCCTTGTTATTATTAAAATCAGAAGCATCACTATAGCCGTTTTTTTACGCATTTTGTATGAAAATGATCTATTAAAAACGATACCAATTTAGATTGATGAGATTGCACTGACCATTAAAGATTATAAAAGTGCTGAATATAGGTTAGAAATGAAGTTTTACCAATAAATTCCGACTAAATCAGTAGGATTAATAAAGACATTCAAAAAGCTGAATAGAACTTTGCTTACCCTCAGCTCAATTTACAGTTAAACTATAGTTTCAGTATTTGTTGTATTTGCAAACTTGGAGCAAATCTATGTCTTGGCTTTCTTCACTTAAATCAGTTTTTTCTCCCGCGCAGGAGGTGAAAGAGGAAGAAGTCCAATCCGTTTTGCAAAATTATATGTTGCCAAACTCGAACAACGCTTTAAAGGATCGTATTACTCAAGTGAATGTTGTTGGACGAGTATTACAGCTTACGATCAATACATATCCCAATGAAGCGGATGACTTGCAAAAAATCCATGATGATCTTGCCGATGCTTTAGAAAAATGTGGTATTCAAGAATTAAACATGCATGTGATTCAGCAAAAAATTCAGCATGACTCAAGCTGCTCAAGCGAACAACATGGAAAAGCAGGGCATAGTTGTTCTAGCCAACCCAAAGCAGAAAGTCATACATTACCGCCTGTTGTCGATGCTTCACCAAAGCCTGCCCCAGCAGAAGTTGATCCTAATAATCCACCGATTCAGAAAGCTGCACCACAACAACGGGACATTCCTAAACATCCACGTATACAAAATGTCATTTTGATCTCATCGGGTAAAGGTGGCGTAGGAAAATCGACAACTACTGTAAATATTGCGCTCGCACTCAACAAATTAGGATTAAAAGTGGGTATTTTAGATGCTGATATTTATGGTCCAAGTATTCCAACGATGTTGGGCAATGCTGGACAAACGCCCAAAATTGAAGGTGAAAACTTCGTTCCACTTGAAGCGCACGGGATGGCAGTTCTTTCAATCGGGCATTTAATTGGTAAGGAAAATACCCCCGTTGCATGGCGTGGTGCGAAAGCTACAGGGGCATTGATGCAACTTTTTAATCAAGCCTTATGGCCTGACCTTGATGTACTTGTGATTGATATGCCACCTGGTACAGGTGATATCCAATTGACCCTTGCACAGCGTATTCCTGTGACAGGTGCGGTGATTGTAACAACACCACAAAATGTAGCTTTAATGGATGCAGTAAAGGGCATTGAACTCTTTAATAAAGTTCAAATCCCTGTGATGGGTGTGATTGAAAATATGTCGACACACATTTGTTCGAATTGTGGTCATGAAGAGCAAATTTTTGGTGCAGGTGGGGGTGATCGTTTGTCTGAGCAATATGCTATTCCATTGCTTGGTCGATTACCTTTAAATGTACAAATTCGAGAAAATGCCGATGCTGGTCATCCTTCTGTTATTGCGGGAGATGCAGCAGCAGAGAGTTATATGTTGATTGCGGAAAAAATTGCCAAGGCTTTGCCTCGAGTAGAAAAAGATCCACATCGAATTTTCTAAATTTATTCTATACGATCGCCTTTCTTGATATTTACCATTTAATTCAAGAAAGGCGAATGAGGATAAGTCAATGAAATATTTTAACTTACTCGATAATAAGGTTTTTGTTAGTCTCGCCAATAGTGCCAATGGTGATGTTAATAGTGCTACTCGTTTTTATTATTCCCAAAAAAGATTAGGTGATTACTGCCAAGAATGGGGGAGAGTGGTACAAATTAGCAAGATGCTGGAAAGATACTTTCAGATTTTGAATCTGTAATTAACCTGAGTTCGATGTAATTAAATATTCAACTCATTGAAAAATAATAAATCTCTATGGAGTCTTGCTGCGTTTTCATCAAATTTTAGGATGAGGAGCGGAGCTCCTCAAGCGCAACTATCAATAGCATTTCATTTCTCTTGATCAATAAAATGAAAGCAATCAATAGATTGTTTGATGATCTAAAGCTTGCACTGCCACGCTTTACTTCTAAAGTTTAAATTGTTTTGCGTAGGCGATGCCTCACTTTTCAGAGATGAAAAGTGACAAAAATCTTTCGTTGAGCGAGGGGTACATCCTCATACCCCCGCTCAACATGGCGACATCCATGTCGCCTCACGATAGCAAGACCATCTATGATTCAAAAGTACAAAATAAATGAATCATCCAAATCACTTGTATGAATAATCAGGCGGTTTGGCTATATCATCTTTCATCAAGGATTTTTATCGAACTCAGGTTAATTAACATTTCACTATCACTGGTGAACTTAGATTTTGGCAATGTAAAACCAAAATTGAATTGTTAGATAAAGATGTCACTAAATTAATTGATGATTGGTAAGGGGAAAGTGCTGATTTATCTTCAGATCATTCTGAATTGATTAAAATCGTGCTGAATTAACTTCAATCATAGCCAACATATTCAAATCATATATACTTTAGTTTTGATATAAAAAAATGAAATTTGTGGAATTGGTATATTCATTGCTTAAATATCCAGTTCTTATTTAAGCTGTTGAGCAAATGATGCAATTCAAAAAAATAATCCATGTTATTGGCATGTGCGGTTCCCTGCTATTGGCAGCGTGTAATAATGATTCACACAATACAAGTCAAAATAGCGATACTCAGAAAGCTTTACAACCCATTGTAATTCAAGGCGCATTACCTGTTGAGTCTGAGCAAATGGCAGCAAAATTGACCAATGCGACTGTTGAAACTGTGGGGGGATGGAAGTTTTGGAAAGGGACTTATCAAGGCTATCCCGTGATTATCTCTAAAACCCGAATGGGAATGAGTAATGCGGCAGCTGCAACTGCAATCGCAATTGAGCGGTATAAGCCTATTGCGATTATTAACCAAGGGACATCGGGCGGGCATGATCCAGAGCTCAAAGTTTATGATATTGTTTTGGGACGATATACAACAAATATTGGTGCTTTCAGGACCCCTAAAAAAGCGTTGGGAGAAGGTTCAAACGCTTTAGAATGGAACGAAGCCTTTGATGTACTACCTGATGATGAATCTGATCCAGAGCCGATTGCGATTCGGAAGTTCGAAGCGGATGCTGAGCTTTTAACAGCAGCTCATCGTGCTCAGAATAATTATACACAGGGTAATGTTGTTGAAGGTACTATCGGTTCAGCTGATGTGTGGAATAATGAATTAGATCGAATTGCATTTTTCCATAAAAACTATGCTACATCGGTTGAAGAAATGGAAGCTGCATCTGTTGCACAAATTGCCAGTCAATTTAAAGTCCCTTTTTTGGGTATTCGAGTGCTATCAAATAACATTACCAATGGTGGCGCATATGATGCAGGCACAGGTGAAGCATGCCAGCACTATGTTTTAGATGTCGTGGTTGAATATATGAAAGCAAAACAAGTGGCTTTGAAATAACAATCAATCCTGTCGGACGCGGTTTTAAAGTGGATGATTCTTACGATCATTCCATTTTTTAACCACACTCCAACGCCAGTAAATACGTGTCACAATAAAAAGTAAAGATGCACAGACCAATGCTTCAATAAAAAGCCCTGTGGCTAAAATTTTTGTCAAACTAAAATCAATATGACCATGCCCAAAGTTTTTAATCCAATGGATGATTTGATGGAAAACGCCCAGTAGCATCTCTTTGTTGATCATATGCACATGATAAATTTTAGAGCCAATCCAAAATGCAAAAATCAAAATGGGAACAATAGTGATTGGATTCATAATCCAAGCCAAAATTAAACCAATTGGAAGATTGGCTTCAAACAATAACACAGAAAAAATGATCAACAATGTATGAAACGGAATGGGTAAAATTCCCCAGAATGTACCAATAAACATTGCCTTAGAAATTGACTTTCGATTGACGTACCAAAGCTGGGGACTTAAGGCTTTATCACCAAAAATCTTCATAAATTTCAAATTATTGACCCGCTCGGGGGAGGGAAGCCAAGACTGAAAAAAATGCTTTGCCATAAAATTAAAAAATGAAAGAAAGGCTACTATTGTGCATCAATGTAGAGAAAAACAACAACCTTTCGGACAAAATACCTAAAATAGTGAAGGGAGGTTTTGATTGAATAATAGACATTAAAGCTGAAAATTTGCTTAAAATCAGTCATATTCGGTCAAGACATTCACTGCGCTCCATTTTAATAAGCTATTTTGTGAACTGGTTCACTTTATTTTATGGAACATACTGATTTAAAAGATAATATTTGGAATATAATAATGAAAATATGATTATTAAAGGAACAACTAATGATGAAATGACTTAACAGTCTTTTGGTGATATAATGTTATAATATATTGAAAATAAAAGATATTTGTGTATTTTGCTATCCATATTCATATGTTCTCTTACAATTCTTTTTTTGCCAATCTGAATCAAAAGATTTAATCTGCGGTCAATTGATAGATGAGGTCATTTAATGATTTCATGGTTTTTTATCGGTCTGGTGGTGACGATTCTTTTAACCCCAGGACCAACCAATACGCTTTTAGCATCTTCTGGAATCCAAGTTGGAATTCGAAAATCTCTCCCTTTAATTCCAGCAGAAGCGCTAGGATATTTTATCTCCATTTCTGTTTGGGGATTAATCATTGGAACTGTATCTAAGCAGTTCCCAAGTGTGCCCGTTATTCTGAAATTATTCAGTGCTGGTTATATCTTATTTCTAGCTTTAAAGTTATGGCGTACAGCGAATCAAGACGAAGACTTTAGTCAAGCAACAATTCGTGCGCGGGAGCTATTTGTAGCAACGCTGTTAAATCCTAAAGCCTTACTTTTTGCTTCAGCAATTTTTCCAACTTATGTCTGGCAGAACACTTCAGCTTATACCTCTCATATGCTGGTATTTTTATTGTTGATTATCCCGATTGCATTCTTTTGGACATTTATTGGTTCAGTGATCTGTAGTAATAAAGTCACTTGGTTAAATCAACGTAATATGCAAAGAACAGCTTCTTTGGTTTTAGTCAGCTTCACCGTACCACTCAGTTATTCTGCTCTTTTAAGTTTATAAGGTCGTTCCTCGTGAAAGGCTGTGGATTTTGCTTACAGACTGAAGCAAAGCTATTTCGCAAGAAACATTCCTTTCAAAAGCAATTTCAGTTAAAGTACAGCGCAGTAAACAGCACAGTTTTGGGATAGAAATAAATGGCCATTAAGTCTGATCGTTGGATTCGCGAAATGAGCGAAAAACACGGTATGATTGAACCGTATGCAGAAAACCAAGTTCGTTATGATGAACAGGGTGAGAAGCTAATTTCTTATGGCGTTTCAAGCTATGGTTATGATGTCCGCTGTGCACGTGAATTTAAAGTCTTTACAAATGTACATTCTGCAATTGTAGACCCTAAAAATTTCGATGATCGTAGTTTTATCGATATTGAATCTGATGTTTGTATTATTCCACCAAACTCTTTTGCTTTAGCACGTACAGTCGAATATTTCCGAATTCCTCGCAATGTTTTAACTGTTTGTTTAGGAAAATCAACTTACGCTCGCTGTGGGATTATTGTCAACGTCACACCGCTTGAACCTGAGTGGGAAGGTCACGTGACATTAGAATTTTCCAATACAACCAATTTACCAGCTCGTATTTATGCAGGTGAAGGTGTTGCTCAGATGTTATTCTTCGAATCGGATGAAGTTTGTGAAACATCTTATAAAGACCGTGGTGGTAAATACCAAGGTCAAACAGGGGTCACTTTACCTAAGACCTAAAAGAGAATCAGTTTAAAAAGCAAGTGAAACACTTGCTTTTTTATGTTTAAAATGATCAATATAATAAATGTAATGTGATATATAATTTTATTTAAATCTTCGATTTTTAATAATTAAAATACAAAGTTAAGAATAATTTAAATGTCTATTAAATTATTTTAAAATAATGATTTTTATCGGAATATACAAATATTTTATCGGTATAAACTTTGATCTGTGCTACAAATGAAATCATTAAATATATGCTAAATATAATGTGATTTATATTGTGTTATTCATATCGGATTTGAATGATTATTTAGCGTAGTAATAACAAATAAGGTCAAGCTTTGCTCAGGATGGAAGCGCTATGTCCCAGTTTAAATATCTCAATGTTGCATTACTTGCATTCAGTGTCTTAACCATGGCTTCAAGTGATGCTGCAACTCTACAGCCACTTACAGATCAACAGTTGTCAGAAACGACCGGTCAGGCGTTGATGAGTCTAACTTACACGGCACCAACAGATGCGAATAATTTAGAATCTAAACGCGATGGTGGTGTAAAAAATATTGGATTTTATAAGCTGGGTTTAGAAGCAGATCTTGAACTCAATGCAAATATTAAGAAACTCCAATTAGGTTGTGGAGGAGTAAACGGGGCAGGGAATTGTGATATTGATATTGATAATTTAAGTTTAAGTGGATTAGGTAATTCAGCAACGTCAAATACGAATAGTGATTCTGATCGAGCTGCACGTGTAGGCTCAAGTGCAGTTTTAACCAATCCCTTTATTCAGTTCGCCGTTAAAAATCCAAACAGCGCATCCACACGTGAAATTGTAGGAATCAATTTAAGTTCGGAAAAAGCAATTGGTTTGTTAACGTTTGGACAAGAAAATAGTAACACTAAAAATGGTATTAATTCTTTAAGTGGCTATATGAGAGTTGCTGCAACTACAGGGACGGCTTTAGTTAATGGTTTTGGAACAAGTCTCGTCTCTGGAGAGGCAGAAAGAACACAATTAAAACAATCAGATGGTTATAACGCAATTAATGGTCAGGCTTGCTGTGTTTTATTTGGTGGAACATTGGGCTTTACTACGAATTCTTATAATTTGAATTTAAGAGATAAAGCTACAGGCAGTAATATTTTAAAGGGTGATTTAGTTTTACTTGAGCAGCCTATTACAGGAAAACGTATTAATAGTGCGCAACTGACAGCGAGTGCAAAAGTTCGAGAGATTGATTTAACAGGAAATATTGTTGCTAATGTAATTGGTTTGAATCTCAATAAAGAGACATATGGGACAATTCAAAACTTAACGGTAGATGTGAGTATTAATGAAGATTTGGGCTATTTTCATAAGGCGAGTTTAAATGGAACACCTGCTTCATTATCTTTGCAATCTCAAGACATACAATGGACTGCAAATAAATCAGTATCTCAAAAAGGATGGTGGTTAGAATTTTCTAATCCAATTGATATTGGGCAAATTGACCCAACTGATCGGGTTGACATTCCTAAAGCGACCTTGAATGAAGTCATGACTCAGGTGAGCAGTTATTTAAATAAGAAACCAGTACAGTGTGGTCCGGTTCTACTTTTAAATTGTCTTTTAGGGGACTCCGTTCCTGTGGGTACTGTTGATTTAAAAGATGCACCTAATCCAAGTATGACATTAACGAACTTGCAATTATCAAAACAAGATTTCACTCCAAACTGTTATGGGAATTTGAAATTCTGTTAACCGTAGGCTCCTTTAAATTTGTTTAGGGGAGTGTATTCTTCTAATTTTAAGAAAGTTTAAAAAATTAAATGTCTACTGATGCCTTTAGGATCATTTAGATAATAAAATTTGAATTGACTTAATTTATAGCGTTTTTTATTGTCATTTTTAAGAGAGTTTTGTTCAGTATGATGACTGTAGTGTTTAGAAAAAATAACAAATATTTTTTATTATAGTAAATCACTAAGATATGAATTTAGAGTTTTTTTTGATACTGTTTAGTGATATTTTTATGAAAATAATAAATAAAATAAATGCTGTTTTTATTAGATTTAATTGTTAATAATTTAAAAAAGTTCTTTGTTTTACGATAAGAATTTATATCTTAAACAATCAATGTCTATAGGCTTTCAAAAAAATTACATTTTTTTAATTCTTAATATTTACTAAATAAAAATATGATAGCTTAAATTAATTAGCAGAGCTCTGAGTTAAATCAATTTTAATGAGATCGAAATATTGATTTTATTTAAAATGATACTGAATTGTTAAAAGTTAGAGCTGAATAATTTTGGACATCATCTAAGGACAGAAAATGTTCACGTTTAAGCCTTTGTACTTTACTCTTTTTTCTTTCAGTGTTTTTAGTACATCTATTTTATATGCCGAATCTTTGTCTTTATACCGTTTGACTGATGAGCAGTTGGGTGAGACAACGGGGCAGGCATTGATGAGTTTGTCTTATATAGCACCAAACGACTCAACCAATCTGATGAATAAATATAGTAGTGGTTCCAATATTGGGTTTTACAAGCTTGGGCTTGAAGTTGATATGGATTTAAATGCAAATATCAGAAATTTGCAACTCGGTTGTGGTGGAATAAATGGCGCAGGACAATGCGATATAGATATAAAGAATCTTTCACTCAGCGGATTACCAGCAAATTATAATCCATCAAGTGGTAACCCTCCAGATTTTGGGGCAGCTGGTCGAGCTTCTACAAGTGCTCAATTGACTAATCCATTTATGGAGTTTGCTGTAAAAAACTCAAATTCAGCATCGACTCGTGAAATAGTTGGTTTACGTTTTAGTGCGGAAAAAATTACAGGACTTCTGACTGCAGGTTTAATCAATGGAATTACTCCAACTTCCACAGATGGGATTCAGTCACTGAGTGGTTTTATGCGTATTGCAGCAACTTCAGGTGAAGCTTCGACAAAAGCAACTGTGTTCGGGAATCAGGCAAATCATCAGATTCAAGGTTTGCTCAGTGCATTGGGAAGTAACAGAACATTTACTTCGCAACCCAATAGCCCAGATACTCAGGGCATTACTCTCCCTTCATTGAAAGCAGCATTTTCAATACCTGAGTTTCAGGTTAATGGAAGTCGATTGGATAATGCAAGTGTTAAGGGAATTTCAACAAAAATTGATTCAATCGCATTGGATAGTGGTCCACTGAATCAACTCAAAGTTAATTTCCCTTCGATATGTGTTTTTATATTTTGTGCTTCACAGTCTAAAATTAAATTGGCAAATGGATCGGCTGTACAAAATTTAAATATGGATATTACTTTTAATCAAGCATTAAGCATGTTTCATAATATACCGCTCACAGGTTCTGGTGGATATCTAAGTTTACAACAGCAAGCCATACTTTGGCCTGGAAATTATGTAGATTCAAATGATATGACTGGTAAAACAATTGCAGAGATGCTTAACAGTGATGTTGCAAAAAAAGGATGGTGGATGTCTTTCGCAGAACCAGTGCAATTAGGTTATTTAAAAGCAACTCAAGAAGTAGATATTACAAATGTGTTACCGCAGGTAGCTGGTTTAATGACTACAGAATTATTAAAAGAAGAAAATAGGGTAAAGGTTCCTGCAGGTGCTGCTATTGGTGCAATTGTTGGTCTAACATTGACAACGCCTAAACCAATCGTGGTTGACTTGAATAATGCAACGCTTGCTAATCCAGTAAAACTGACCTTAGCCAATCTGCAGTTAGCAAATCAAAATTTGACGCCGAATTGCTATGGCTCATTAAAATTTTGTTAAATTAATTTTAGCAACAATAGCTTAACTGTTGTGTTATGACTTTAAGGTGATGATTTGTGTTTTTTATTTTTTATAAGTTGTTGATTTTAATATTATTTAATTTATGGTGTGCGTAAAATAACTAAAATTAACGACTTATATTTTGTGCAGTAAAACTGTTCAGAATTACACCGTATCCAGGGTGTTTGGAAGTGCTTTACCAGTTTTAACTCTTTTAAAGTTAAGTAAATATATAGAATAAATTTAAAATGAGTGTAATTTGAAAGGATTACTGTTAAGTTTAAGTATTTTGTGTTTATTATTGATTTTTAATTTAATTTTCTCATGGTTGATGGGATTATGCGCTTTTTAAAATCAATTAAATTTAAATTATTTCCCTATTTTTAAATTACATTTTTGTTATTTTGTTAAGATTAATTAAATAATTGTTATAATAACGCTAATAAACAATATAGCTCTGCATATACATTTCTAAGCTAAAAGTTTAATTTTATTAATTTTTAAGATTAGGTTTTGCTTTAAATAAAAAAAGGGCTCAAGAAGTTTTGAACATAGTTTAAGGATGAAGAAATGTTCACGTTTAAGCCTTTGTACATCACGTTTTTTTCTTTAAGTGTTTTTAGCATGCCTGCTGTATATGCAGAGTCTACGACGCTGCAGCATATGTCTGATGCACAATTGGCTGAAACAACAGGACAAGCACTCATGAGTTTATCTTATATAGGACCTACTGATGTCACTAATCTTGAATCAAAAAGGTTGGGCGGAGATAAAAATATTGGATTTTATAAATTAGGTTTAGAGGCTGAACTAGAGCTTAATGCAAACATTAAAAAACTCCAATTGGGTTGTGGTGGCGTAAATGGTGCAGGTGGATGCGATATTGATATTGATAACCTAAGTTTGAGTGGTATAGCCGATACTCGGATAGGTAGAACTTCTTCAAGTGCTAAATTAACTAACCCGTTTATTGAGTTTGCTATAAAAAATCCACAATCTGCATCACAAAGAGAAATTGTTGGTTTACGTTTAAGTGCTGAAAGGGCTGTTGGGTTATTAACAGCTGGGCTGGAAAATTCTAATCAAGCAAATGGAATAAATAGTTTAAGTGGTTATATGAAAGTTCAGTCGGGAATAGGTGATTCAGTGGCTGAACAAAGTAAAGTCAAAGGATATGCAAATACAGCAGCACAATACATGGATTTATCCAAATATCAAATAAAAGGAAATCTTGTAGCGTTAGGATTAGCTAATGCTAGTTTTATTACAAATGGGGGAGGATTTAGTATACCAGAAATGAATAAATTACCTTTTGAAACTCAACAATTAATAGTTGTGGGGAATCGTAAAACATCGGCAGAACTTTCAGCAGAAGTGAGTATCCCAACAATTAATTTAGGAACTGGTGCAAATTTTCCACCAGCAGGTAGGGTAGAAAGTAATATCTTTGGTACAACAACAGCTGTTTATACCGCTGGTTCACCAGTAAATGCTGCTGTAACAGGTTGTCAAAATTTAACATTCCTTCCGACCTGTATAATCGCATGGAATGGGCGTCAATTTTCAAATATTCGTATGTCTGGAACTGTGAGCGGTGCTAAGGCTAAAGTTAACTTTTCTGAAAGCTTAGGTTTTATACATAATCTAAAAATTGATTCGCCTGTTTCATTGAGTTTGCAACAAATAAAAATACTATGGCCAGGTTCTGAAAGTGCAAACTTGGCTGAGCGCGGTTGGTGGTTAGCATTGCAAGATCCAGTTTCAATTGGTGTGGTAGAGCCTACAGATAGATTATCCATTGAGCCACTTCTAGGGCAATTTGCGCAAAAGGCAGGGAGCTACTTACAATCAAACCCTGCAACGACCTCTGATCTATTAGGTGTTTTAATTGGTAATGGAATCAGTGCGAATCTAGGAAATGTAAATTTGTCTGGAGTTTCTCCTTTACAGATGAATCTTTCAAATTTAAGGCTAAAGGGGCAAGATTTTGTACCAAATTGCTATGGTTCACTAAAATTTTGCTAAGTTTCTGTGGATACGCATTTATAAAGATAATTGAATAGATCCATAGGTCTCTATCATGTTGTTTAACTTTCTTTTATGAATTGAGCTTAGATAACTAAACAGGTCAAAATATATTTTGATCTTTAAATTTTTGTCATTGATTTTTATCATTTTATAGGTGGTATATCAAATATAAAAGTATGTTGTGATTTTAAAAACTAAGAATTTTATTTGATATTTTTGATCTAATATTCCTGTATTTATCCATAATAAGAAAAACTATTTTTGATTATTAAATTTCTAATTTTGGCTTTATCAAATCTTCCAATGTTTAATAGCTTATGTTGATATGAATAAAATACTGAGTAGGTAGGTGCATGCCTTGGTTAAATATTCTTATAAGTATTAAGTTTTTATTTGAATTTTTGAAAATCAATAAAAAGTGAAAATTGAATCATAGTGAAATTGAAAAAGTTCTTTCTTACCCTTCATGTTGCTAGAGTGAAGTGAATTTTAAGACTAAATGATAATTTAATTGAGAACTTTATAAAAATATTATTGTAAAGATAATATAAAAAATCATGTATTTTGCTGAAAAATTGAGTAAGTCATAATTCTTTAGAGTGTTTAATGTATAGATTAAATCATTTTATTTAAGGTTTTAACTTTAAACTTTTGTTTTATATTGATAAGAAATAATTTTTTCTTGGTTTTAATTGTTGTTTACATGTGGGAAGCTTATTTTAAAAGCATTAGCATTTTGTCGGAAATATAGCTTAATTTTAAATAATTGTGATAATTTACACAAAATGTGATTTTCAATTGAAAACTAAAAAACTTTTTAATGTGCTAAGGGATTTAAATTTATAAAGTTTTTCTTAAATAAAACTTGGCTAATTAAAAAATAGAGTGTGACAATTCTGAGCATAATCTAAGGATAAGGAGATGTTCATGTTTAAAATAAAAATCTTATGTTTGACATTTCTGTCTCTTGGTATGGCGACCACTCATGCTGACTTTACTCATTTGCAAAGTATGTCAGATGAACAGCTCTCTGAAACTACTGGACAAGCATTGATGAGCTTGACTTATATTGCACCCACTGATGCAACTAATCTTGAAGCGAAGCGTAAAGATGTTGCTGGAAATATAATAGGGGCAAAAAATATTGGTTTTTATAAATTAGGTTTAGAGGCTGAGTTAGAATTAAATGCCAATATAAAGAAACTGCAATTGGGGTGTGGTGGGGCTAATGGTGCGGGTAACTGTGATATTGATATTGATAATTTAAGCCTAAGTGGTTTAGGGAATTCTGCAAGCTCAAATACAGGTAGTACAGCTGATCGAGCTGCACGTGTAGGATCAAGTGCTGTCTTAACAAATCCCTTTATGCAGTTCGCAGTTAAAAACCCTAATAGTGCTTCGACGCGTGAAGTTGTGGGGATTAATTTAAGCTCAGAAAAAGCCATCGGATTATTGACATTTGGTCAAGAGAATAGCAGTGCCAGAAATGGTATTAATTCTTTAAGTGGTTATATGAAAGTTGCCGCAACTACAGGAACTGCTTTAGTAAACGGTTTTGGCACAAGTTTGGTATCAGGTGAGGCTGCTAGAAGGCAATTAATACAATCCGATGGTTATAATGCAATTAATGGACAAGCTTGTTGTGCTGCTTTTATATTTCCTGTCGGTTTTACCACAACTGCATATAATTTAAATTTACGTGATAAAGCGACTGGGAGTAATATTCTAAAAGGCGATTTGTCTTTATTAGAGCAAGAGATTACTGGAAAACGTATTAACAGCGCAACTTTGAAGGCTAGTGCTTTGGTACGGGATATTGATTTAAGTGGCAATATTATTGCAAGAGCGCTTGGTTTTATTAATTTGGACAAAGAAACTAGTGGTACAATTAAAAACTTGAATGTAGATGTGACTATTAATGAAGATTTAGGGTATTTTCATAAAGCAAGCTTAAACGGAACTCCTGCATCATTATCATTACAGGGACAAGATATACAATGGCCAGGAAATAAATCTACGGCTTCAAAAGGTTGGTGGTTGGAGTTTTCTAATCCAATTGATATTGGAAAAATTGATCCAACTGATCAGGTAGATATTCCTAAAGCTACTTTAAATGAAGTGATGAATCAAGTAAGTGATTATTTGCAAGATAAACCAGTACAATGTGGGGGGCTAGCACTAGAAAATTGTCTTTTTGGTAGTACGATTCCTTTAAAAGAAGTCGATTTAAAAGATGCAACTAGACCTAATATGACATTAAATAATTTACAATTAGCAAAACAGGATTTCACCCCAAACTGTTACGGTTCTTTAAAATTCTGTTAGTTAAATTATTTAGCTGATTAAAAGCAACAGTATGGAAGTTTACTGTTGCTTTTTTATTTTAAACGTTTATCGGAAAGTCATATATTTTACATAAAAGTCTTTGGCATAATAAAAAATATTGCATAAGATAAAGTGTGATATAGATAACAAAACTGTATAGACAAGGAAAGACTATTTTATACAGTGTCGTAGGGATTACAGAAATAAAATAAAATATGGTGCGGAGCATCGTATAACACAGGAAGGTCATAGATGACTACACTCAATTATACGGCAAAATTTCATAAAACTGTTTTGGCAGCTTTTATTGGCTTAGTCATCGCCCAATCTAGCTTCGCTTTGGAAGCAATGTCTGATGAAAAATTAAGTGATACGACAGGTGAAGGCATCGCTTTATTACCTACAAATGCTTATATGGTGTTTCAGGGAGCTGGAGCAAACCAGTTACAAGATACAATTCTGACTAATCGTAGTCTGGATACTGGTTATATCTATTATGTGCCAGTAGGTCCATTGTCATCTCTTGTGCAAGATACAAATAAAGATGGTACTGTGAACTCAAGTGATCACTCTGTTGGTAAAGCTGATTTATATTTATATGGCTTAGCATTGTCTAGAAATGCAACCAATAATGCCAACCTTCGCTTAGATTCAGGACAAACCAATGGTGTGGCAAATGCAGCGATTCGAAGTTGGGGAACGGCAACAAACCCATGGATATTTAACGTAAAAACAGATTCAAATATTCCTGATTTTGGTACCAGTAGTGGCTCTGTAACCTATTTGAATTTTGAAGCGCCGTTGTATGAAAATATATATACATTTGCTTCGGATAACAAAACCGTAACGACGAATGCCTTTGTAAATGATGCAGGTGGAGAAGACGCATATAATCTTAAACTTGCTTTATGGGCAGATGCTTTTGTACGTGATCAAAGTAAACCAGATCAGGATGCGAACCAATTTAACTTAGGTGAAGGGTTTAGTAGCACAACAACAGGTCGGGCAAATCGTATTCGATTACAAGGTGTATTTAACGGTTTTGGACTGAATGGAAGTAAAATTCAATTATTCCAGACACTCGGTGGTGCAACCAATACTGGGGGAATGAGTGCCTTCTATAACAATACCTTAGGGGTGGCTGGAGTTATACGCTTAAATAGCGGGGATGGTTCTAAATTGTTAGGAACATCTGCAGCAAATTCTTGGACAATGCCTGCGAATTTGATGAACCGAGTTTTGAGATTAAGCACGCAAGAGTGTGGCGTTGGAAATTTGAATGGTTGTACCACAGGTACAGCCCAAGATATTTTATCGACTCCAGCGATCAATGGTGGACTGGCTCCAACTTTCTCAGATAAGGAAGGTATTTATATTTATAACCTGAATACGAATTTAGTATTAGGTTCATTATATCAGCCTTTAATTCTTGGTTCTGATGGTACAAACTTTAGTTTAGAGCTGGCACGAATACCAAATAAAGAATCAATTTATAAACAAATATATACAGACTATACAGGTGCTGATTCGTCTTATAAAGGCTCTACATGTAATGTTTATAATTGTGGTTCAAGCTCAATTTCAGGTTATCAAGGAAGTTCAGCGACACATAGCAGTATCAGTATTGGGACGGTCTATAGTCCAGATGCTGGAAAAACTTTGCTTGCTGACAAAAGTGCGGGTGCTGTCGGAATTTCATTTAACCAATTGAGTAATGCATCAACTTCAAATGCCCAAAATAATTTAGGTTCCGCAGTCATTGATGGTATGCTGATTCAACATATGAAAATAACAACCAAAGGCTTATAAAATAAGGAGAAATATGATGAAGAAAAGTGTACTTCTTATTTTAACCAGTATGTTGAGTGTTTATGCTGTGGCAATGGAACCTTTATCTGACTCGGACTTGCAACACGTTGAAGGTCAGGCTGGGGCAGACTTATCACTCAAGCTAGTACTGAATCAGATCAATGCCAACGATTCATATTATCAAACAAATAATGCCTATAAGTTTGATAATGGTGTTGGTGGAATTTGTGCAAATTTAGAGTTTTGTCGTTTAGCACTTTCAGTCAATAACCGTTATGTAGATTCAGGTGGTGCTGCAAGTAGTGTCAGTGGAAATAAACTTTGGGTGGTATTTAAGGGTATTCAAGGAACGATTAATATCCAGAAGTTAGGTTTAGATGGTGCGGATTTGGTCTATAAGAATATTGCAAACCAACAAATGATAAAACCTGCGTTTCAATTATCTTTTGATGCAGATAAACCCATTCAAATTCGTAATTTTGGATTTAATTCACTTTCCATAGAAAAGGATGCATTTACCAGTATAACCAATCCAGATGGAACAGTTACTGAAAACTCATTGGGTGCAACCGCAGCTCAATATGGTTATCTAAAACTGAATAAATATGCTGCTAAAGCCCAAACAACAGGTCCAAATGGTTCTACTGCGAACAATTATGATACAGGGCGTGAAACTGGGTTTATGGGTATGCAGATGAATGGCAATCTTGCACTTCAGGGAAAGTTAATGATGTTTAGCTGTGATTCAAGTATGAACAAGCGTTGCTAAGTGAAATAAGTCTGAGGGTTTAGGGATGAAAATAAAACAAGAACAGCGAAAAGGATTTATTTTAAATACATTGGCATTCAGCTTATTGGCAATGCATGTACCTGCTTATGCACTTCAAGCTTTGGATGATGGTGATCTGCGAAATGTGAATGGTCAAGATGGTGTGAATATAGAAGCCACATTAAAAGAAGCCAACATTCAAACACTATATTGGACAGATCAGGCTGGGCGAGCTGAAACAGATGCGACAAGTCAAGCCCTTACAGCAACCGCAGATACGGTTAAGATTCAGCAAAGTAATACTTCTACAGACCCATTAAAAGCCAATGTAAAACTCAATATGGGCACAGTGAGTGGTAAAACAGGCGTGAATCTAGATGTATCACTTTCACCTATGTTATTAACAGTAGACTCTTTCCGAGTGTGTGATAGTGATCCAAGTGGAGCACGCTGTAGTGCAAAGATTGGTACATTAGCTGTTCAAACAGCATCGAATACCAGTATTGGATTAAAAACAACCAATGGATTGCTTGGTAAAAATGACCAAGGTACGCTGGCTTTAGGTTTGCAAAATGCCAATATCTATTTGGGTCAAACCAGTGCAATAAATCAATTAAATCAGCTAATTTTAAAGAATTTTAATTTTAATTTTAATGCAAATGGTTTTATGTTTATTGATGCTGCTGAAGGCTTTAAATTACAAACCAATTCGGGATCAAACATTGCTGGAAGTACTCAAACACCAGATGCAACTTATGGTTATGCCGATTTAGGTCGCGTTGTTGATCCTGCTTCGACTAAGTCGGGATTTATGAATACAGGTTCATATGGAAATGGTACAACAACATCCAATGCAGGTCTAAATCTTGAGATTATGTTGAATAATAAGGGAGCCAACCCTTCAGCAACATCTGTTTATGCAGTGGATCAGTATAATACTCCCTCAGGTGCAAAAGGTTTAATTCGTGTTGGTGCCAGTGGGCGGATGGTTAACAGTTCACTTCAGTTCCGTGGTGTACAAAATGCAAGCAGCTTAATAGGCTCTGCTGTGAATTCATCAGGTATAGATACTGGAAAAGATATTGTTGGCGGTTCTGGCATTGCATTTCGTATGAAAACTGATTTCACTAAAGATGGTGATAGCATGCTTTCAGGTGGTGCTGATGCGACAACTTTAGAAATAGGTGGTGCTGGACTAAATAGCTATGGATTTGAATTTGGAAATCTAACTGGTTTACAAAAAGGAAGTCGTGCATCTTTTGACACTGGAAGTGTATTTTTAAATCTTATGGATTCTAAACAAGTCACTTTGCCCGTTAACTCTACATTCCAATCTTCAAGTTTTGGTAACGGTCAGTCATTAACCAGCTTGAATGACTATAAGCAAGATGTTTATACAACATTAACTGCTGGGAATCGTCCTTATAGCGTGATGACCTCAATTCGAAATGCGGCATTTCAATCTTTTTCTAGAAGAGGGCGATTTACTACAAGTGCTGGTGTAGCGGCAAATAATTTATTTACCGACAATGGGCTGAATAACCAATGGGGATTGGCACTACCATTTTATAATCTAAATGCAAACTTAGCGATGTATGGCACTACTGTGGATGCAGATAAAGTTTATTCTTATTCAGTTGATGGTACACAAAATAAAATAGCAGGTTCTGGTCAAACCGCTCGGCTTGGTTTTTCATTAGGGTTAACAACGGAAGGTGTAGATAAAAATGGCGCGAATAAGATCGGTAACAATACTACTTCAATATTGGTCATTGATGGTGGACTGAGAAATGGTCAACCTACAGACTATTATATGGGGCTTAGAAATATCGATATGCTACTCAAGGGAAATGGTAGCGTTGGTGTAGAAAATGGAAGTTTAAACCTAAGCTTAAAAAATATGCTGGTGGTGATGGCAGCAGAAGTTGCTGGTGGATATTTGCCTGGAACTACATATAAATCCTGTGCACTAGGCTTAGCTACAACCTCGGTTGCATGTGGTAATAAAAGTGTTTCAGATACCAATAATTTTGCGAAAAGCGATGATGTGCTCTTCGGTTTGAAACTTCGCTTTGGTGGAGATATGGATTTATCTTTGATTCCGAATAGTGAGATCAAAGATGATGGTACTGGGAACCGTCTGAATGTAGTGGGTGATTTGAAGTTAGCCAATACCAATAACACTATTCAGATCAGTGATCCTGTCAACGGTTCTTCATTGGGCTTAGATAATTTGACAGGAGATATTCGTTTTAATAATGCGATTGTGATCAGTAAGAATTCAAATACGGGAACAGGGCAGGTTGGATTTAATACCAGTCTGCAATTTAATCCAACACAGTCTGTAAATGGTGTATTTAGAGCAAGAGATTTAAACTTTTATCCTCCAGCAGCTTCAGGTGCCTTGGTTTCAGGCGCACGTCTAGGTGAAATCGCCTTAACAGGTGGTCGATTAAGTAGTGAGCTGAATATTATTCCTCGAAATTGATCGGTTATTGGTCGGGTTATTCTTCCATCACCAAAAATTTCAAACTAAACTGTGATGTGGTCGGCAATATATAAAGTTTCCTAAGGATTAGGATAATGAAGAAAAACAACAAGCTAGGGTGTATATCATTATTGGTATTGAGTCCAGTTGCAATGGCAATGCAGCCACTGGATGATCAAGGTCTTTCTCAAACAACGGGTCAGGCAGGGATTGATGTTGGTATAAATATTAGCAAAGTCCAAGTGAATCAACTGTCTATTATTGATCGTGATGGCTTAGGTACAACTGTGAATGATGCAAATAAAGCATCGCTTGTTGTTGCAGGTAAAAGTGCTGGTACACTTGCAGATCAGAGCATGAATGTAAGCTTCTTAGGTGCTTCTAATTCGTCAACGATGAATGTTGTGATGGATACTGATGGAAGTGCGATCAGTGGTTCAACAGGTAAGCCTTTTGCCAATATTGGTCTCAGTTTTGGAAGTAATATTACAGGGATAAAGGTTTCACCTTTTGCGCTTTACTTGGCAGGTGCAAATTCATCTTCGGGTCCAGCAAGCTATCAATCTATTTTCACAGGTACTTCAGAAAAGAGCGATGTCATTAAAATATTAAAAATGGACAGTGGCATTGACATTAATTTTGCAGCATCAAAACCAACGATGAATTTACAGCTCGGCAATGCGCCTCAAGGTCGTATGATTGCTTTTGGTGGAGCAATTCAGTCGATTTGTGGTACAGGAACTGGTTGTGCCATTGCACTTTTATCGGATGATAGTGATGTAGGTGCAAATTTTAATTTTCAACTGACAGGCACAGACAAAACCAATGGTTTTTCGTTAAATGGTTTCTATGCGGGTGTGGAGTCAAGTGGCTTTGTATTTGGCAATACGGGTGAGTCGAGTAAATTTGATCTTGGAATCAATCAGATGATCATGGGAACGAGCGGTGCAAGTGCAGCGACTGTTTTTAATGGCCTTCAGAATGGTTCGATGGGGAACTTTGGTGCGATTGGGACATCTGTTACAGATTTAAAAGTGAAAATTAATGGCTTATAGCGATGAGTTAAAACATGATTAAATAAAAAACCCGCATTATAATTTGCGGGTTTTTTTATTGCTGGTCAAATTACTTCGCTAATTTAGCCAACAGGTCTGCTTTGCTTAAATCAACAGATTCAGCATCTCTACGACCTTTATATTCGAAAGTACCAGCATCCAAACCTTTCTCACCAATTACGATACGATGAGGGATACCAGTCAGCTCTAAATCAGAGAATTTAACACCAGGGCGTTCATTGCGATCATCAAGCAATACATCATAACCTGCTGTTTGCAATTCATTGTACAGTGCTTCAGCAGCTTCAAGTGTACGTGGTGATTTTTGAGCATTCATTGGAACAATAGCAACTTCAAAAGGTGCGATCGCCGTAGGCCAAATGATCCCTTTGTCATCAAAGTTTTGCTCTATTGCAGAGGCAACTACACGTGTTACGCCAATACCATAACATCCCATAGTCACCACTAATGGTTTGCCATCATCACCGAGAACTTTACAGCCCAAAGCTTCAGAATATTTTTTGCCTAATTGGAAAATATGACCAACTTCAATACCACGTTTGATCATGATGGTGCCATGACCATCTGGAGAAGGATCACCTTCTACAACATTGCGTAAGTCAAACACTTCAGTAAACTGAGCATCACGTTCCCAGTTTACACCAATAGCATGTTTATCAACTTCGTTTGCACCAGCAACAAAGTCAGAAAGCACTGAAGCGGCACGATCAGCAATGACTACTATGCCTTTTTCCACCAATCCTTGAGGACCGCAGAATCCAGCTGTCAAATCTAATGCTTTTAATTGTTCGTCAGTCGCAAAAGTCAATGGTGCAGCAATCAGAGGGTGCTTTTCAGCTTTGATTTCATTGAGCTCATGATCGCCACGTAAGAACAATGCAACTACTGGAACATGACCTTTTTCATCTGCAACGCCTTGTACCAATAAAGCTTTAACAGAATGGGCTGGATCTGTATTTAAAAAGGCAGAAACATCTGCAATGGTTTTTTGATTCGGCGTATCGACAATCGTAAATTGTTGTTTTGGTGCAGCACGTTCACCGACCAAGATTGCTTCAGCCATTTCAACATTGGCTGCGAAATCTGATTCGGTAGAGAATGCGATATCATCCTCACCACTTGATGCAAGTACATGGAACTCATGTGAGCCAGAACCACCAATCGAGCCAGTATCCGCTTGAACAGGACGGAAATTTAAGCCCAAGCGTGTAAAGATTCGGCAGTATGTGTCATACATGACATCATATGTTTCTTGTAGTGACGCTTGGTCGACATGAAAAGAATATGCATCTTTCATAATAAATTCACGTGAACGCATCACACCAAAACGAGGGCGAATTTCATCACGGAATTTGGTTTGAATTTGGTAGAAATTCATCGGAAGTTGCTTATAACTTTTTAGCTCATTGCGCGCTAAATCAGTAATCACTTCTTCATGAGTTGGACCGAGCACAAAATCGTTGGTATGACGATCTTTAAACCGTAAAAGTTCAGGACCATATTGCACATATCGACCTGATTCTTCCCAAAGTGAAGCAGGTTGTGTTACGGGCATGAGCGTTTCCAATGAGCCTGCGCGATTCATTTCCTCGCGTACAATTGCTTCAACTTTATTGAGTACTCGTACACCCATCGGCAGCCAAGTGTATAAACCTGAAGCCAACTTACGAATCATCCCCGCACGTAACATCAACTGATGTGAAATGACCTCAGCATCGTTTGGGGTTTCTCTCAACGTAGCAAACAAAAAGCGACTCGCGCGCATGGAAACTGTCCTAAAATTTTTAGATTTAAAGGGAAGATTATACGATAAAATAATACGATAAAAAATTAGCTGAAGGTTTTTAATGCCCGATTGGGCTGAAATACAAAGATCAGATGATATGCGATGTGTTATTCATGGTTATTGTATGAGGTTCAAACTTAAAAAGTTGAGTGAAAATATAAATAGCTTTGGTCTTTGTTGAGATTTTTTCAATAGAGGACATGAATTTTTTTTGATTTAAAAGTTGATTATTCAAGTTTTTTGAGCCGATTAATAACATCGTCATACTTGCTTTGTGTACTGCGATAATTATTTTGTAAATTTTCAATGTAGCCTTTTGTTTTATCTATATTTTCTGCATTGTATTTGATTCGATCTTTAAGCGTAGACGGTACGGTGTTGCCTTTTCTATAATATTCCATTTCCTGTCTTTTTAATATGATTCGATCACTTTGTAATTGCTTAAGATTTTGATTTTGTAATGCTATTTGCTGTTTTAAGTTGTTGAGAAGCTCATTGCGTTTATTGGTGGCAACGGATGAGTTTCCATAAGCACGCTTAAGACGGGCATCTTGTTCTAATTTACGCACTTCAGAGGCACGTAAGGTCGACTGTTGCAGATCCTTTTCAACGTTGTAGGCTTGATTGCGTCTAATCACCTGCATATTGCGATCAAGTGCTTCATAGCCATTTTTGATGTGTGCAGGCGTGACAGAGGTACTAATATTTGCGACCCCATTTTTATCATAATATCGATACCAAGCCGCTCTAGGTTGCGATACATCTGCATATGCCAAAGCACTACAGGTGATCAAACTCATTGCCAAGGTCAAACAGCGTATTTTTTTTGTTTTTGAGTCTGTATTTTGGTAATAGATTATTCTATCCATTCGAAGTCTGCCATCCCCAAAAAATAAAGTCAGTTATATGATTTTAAAAACGATCTTTGATCATTTTATGTGGTTACAAAATTTTAATAAACAATTAAGTTCTAAAAAAATACAGAATATTTTTTTTTATGTGAGCTTTACTGTGTTTTTCTATTTGAAGTGAGATTTATGACAAGAAATGTTCATTGATAAAGTGAGTTAATATATGTTAAAAAACCATGATTAATTGTAAAAATAAATCTGTACAGCACAATTCATTCCAAGCTTACGGAAAGGGGCATTAAATGGACGATAAATTTCAAAATCTTAAAGTCATGGTGATCGATGATTCTAAAACCATTCGTCGTACTGCTGAAACATTATTACAAAGAGAAGGTTGTGAAGTAGTAACTGCGGTAGATGGTTTTGAAGCCTTGTCTAAGATTGCTGAAGCTAATCCAGATATCGTTTTTGTTGATATTATGATGCCTCGTTTGGATGGTTATCAAACCTGTGCATTGATTAAAAATTCTCAAAATTACCAAAATATTCCAGTCATTATGCTATCAAGCAAAGATGGCTTATTTGATCAAGCAAAGGGTCGCGTTGTCGGTTCTGATGAATATTTAACCAAACCATTTAGTAAAGATGAATTATTGAATGCAATTCGCAACCATGTGAGTGCATAACGGTTAATTTGGGGGAAAGAATGACAAAAATTTTAATCGTTGATGATTCACCAACTGAAATGTTTAGATTTAAAGAAATTTTGGCTAAACATGGATTTGAGGTGATTGAAGCAACCAACGGTGCAGATGGGATAACCATCGCACAAGCCGAGTTACCAGATCTTGTATTGATGGATGTGGTCATGCCTGGGGTCAATGGCTTCCAAGCAACTCGTCAAATTGCTCGTGGTGCAACAACGAAGCATATTCCAATTGTGATTGTAAGTACCAAAGATCAAGAAACTGACCGTGTGTGGGGCAAACGTCAGGGTGCTTGTGATTATCTAACAAAACCAATTGATGAAAATCAGCTGATCAGCACAATCAAGCAGCATCTGCAAGCAGGATAATGTATGGCAGCAAATGGATTTATCGAATTACTTCGATTGTCTAAGCGAGGAAATAAAAATTACGCTGACAATGAAAGTGAAGTAAACCGATGGTCAGGCATTGCATTTGAAATGATGGGGCAATATTTTGTTGCTCCATTGGGGGAAGTTTCGGAAGTTATTTATCCGCCAAAATATACACCAGTTCCCAATGTTCAGGGCTGGATAAAAGGTTTAGCGAATATTCGCGGACGGTTATTGTCGGTTTCCGATTTGGCTTTTTATTTAACGGGGCAAAGAAGCCAATTTCTACCTACTCAAAAAGTCTTATGTATTAGTCATAATGACCATTATGTTGGTCTGGTCGTAGATCAGGTTTTGGGGATTCAACATTTTAATAAAAAAAGCTTTTTTTCTAAAAATAATCAACTGGAAGAAAAGCTTCAAACTTATTGTCAAGGATATTTCCAACAGCATAACCAAGCTTGGAACATATTCTTATTCAGTCGTTTGTTGAATGATCCTCAATACATGAACGCATCAGAAAAATTTATAAACTAGCTTTGACGCCTAATTAGAGTTAAGCGAATCGGGAGAAGCTGAATGGGCTTTAAACTAAAAAAGAAAAATACAGGGGATACTGCTCAAAAAAGTAGTCCGGGCGTATTAACAAAAACCAAATCGAAAATTGATGAGTTTGCAAAGTTATTTGGGGAAAGTGACAAATCAAAACCATTTATTCAAATGGCGATTGTCAGCATCATCGTTGCGATTATTTTACTTTTGGTTTTATTCTATACAGTTCCTCGAAATAACGACTTAACTCGTAGTTTGGGTGAATTAAAACTTTTATCTCAAACATTATCGCGTCAAGCAACAGAAGCAACAGCTTCAGGGTCAAAAGAATCGATCAATGCTTTAGTGGCATCACAAAAGAAATTTAAAGAAAACTTGGATATTGTGAAAGATATTCATGCATCTTCAAAAGCAGTTGAAGGGGTTGAAAAAACCTGGAATCAGGTTTCTGCTGATATTGACATGATTGCGACCCATCAAAAAATCATTAACCAGTTATATGACACCAATATCGCCGTTGCAGATGTGATTCCTGGCATGCAGGCTGAATATAACTTAATGGTTGACCAAATGGCACGTGATAACATGCCAAGTACACAGGTTGTAATCGCGAAAAACCAAGTATTCCTTGCAGAACGTATTTTACGTTCAATTGGTTCAGTACTCGGCGGTTCAGATAATACGCGTGCTTCTGCAGAAGACTTTAATGCCGATACTGAAACTTTCGGAACATACTTAAATGCGCAATTAAATGGTAATGCAGATTTGGGGGTAACTCGTATTGACAAGCCTGAATTGCGTGAATCTTTAGAAAGTATCAAATCAGATTATAATGAAATTGTGCAATTGGCATCGACTTCAGTATTGAAGAACTCTGATCAAATTTTTAAAGTTCGCCAAGCTTCATCAAATATCTTTGCAGAATCTGATAATTTATTAAAAGGCTTAGATCGACTTTCAGTAAATACAGGTGTAGGTACAATTTTACCCGCCTTAATCTTATTGTTTGCTTTAGGCGCATTCTTATTTGCTGTATTTAAATTGATTGGTTTACGTAGTGAGTCAGATAAAGTACGTGTAATGCGTTTACAAGACGAATATGACCGTAACCAAAATGCGATTTTACGTTTATTGGATGAAATTGCCGATTTGGCAGATGGTGACTTGAGTTCGTATGCAACGGTATCTGAAGACTTTACAGGTGCAATTGCCGATTCGATTAACTTTGCGATTGACCAATTACGTGATCTTGTATCGCGAATCAATGAGACTTCTCAAGAAGTTGCACAATATACCCAGAATACTCAACAAATTACCAACCAGTTGGCTGAGGCATCTGAACATCAGGCGCAAGAGATTGCGGGTGCATCGACAGCGATTAATGAAATTGCACAATCAATTGACCACGTATCTGCCAATGCTGCCGAATCAGCAGAGGTAGCACAACGTTCAGTACAAATCGCGTCAAATGGTGCAGATGTTGTAAACCGTTCAATTGAGGGGATGGATACGATTCGTGAGCAGATTCAAGAAACATCAAAGCGTATCAAACGTTTGGGTGAATCTTCTCAAGAGATTGGTAACATTGTCTCGCTGATTAACGATATTGCTGACCAAACCAACATCTTGGCATTAAACGCTGCAATTCAGGCATCTATGGCAGGTGAAGCAGGTCGTGGTTTCGCCGTGGTAGCGGATGAGGTACAACGTCTTGCAGAACGTTCAGCATCAGCGACCAAGCAGATTGAAACATTGGTAAAAACCATTCAGACCGATACCAACGAAGCCGTAATTTCAATGGAACAAACCACTTCTGAGGTTGTGCGTGGTGCGAACCTTGCAAAAGATGCGGGTGTTGCCTTGGGTGAAATTCAAACAGTATCGAGTAACTTGGCAGGTTTGATTGAAAGTATTTCTGAATCAGCGAAATTGCAGTCTGCATCAGCAGGTCATATTGCCAATACGATGAATGTTGTACAAGAAATTACTTCGCAAACTACGGGTGCAACGTTTGATACAGCACGTTCGGTATCTGAATTGGCAAGTATGGCGGATTCATTACGTCAATCAGTTTCTGACTTTAAATTACCAGACTAAAACGATTGAGACTTGATATGCGCAATTTCTACACTAAAACGGTAGTGATTGCGCACAGTGAAAAGCCTTCTAAAGCCATTCAGCTTGACTGTATTTTGAAAGGTTTTAGTCCCAAAATCGGGAACTAACATAGAAGCCTGAGCTATGAAAGAAATATTAAAACATTTAGTTGAACACGTCACTTTACCTGAAGATGCTTATCTTGATCAGGATGATGAGATTTTAGAAATTTTTGTAGAAGAACTTGAAGAAATTTTTGAACAGTTGCAAGCTTCTCTTGATCAATGGCTAAATGATGAGTCCAAAGATAAGGAATTGGTGAATGTACGTCGCTATTTCCATACCCTTAAAGGCTCTGGACGTATGGTGGGGGCAAAGCGTTCAGGTGAGTTGGCTTGGACTGTTGAAGATACATTAAATCGTGTAATTGCAAAAAACTTGGAATTAAGTACTGAAATTCAACAATATGTCAGTGCTGTATTTAATGTGTATAAGTTCAAATTGTATGCTGAGTTTTTAAATAAACAACCACATCATTTAGATTTGGCACCATTGGTGTATTTGGGGCAACAATTACAGCAAAAACAGAGTTTAGAACCTGCATTGGCGGATCTACTGTCACTTGCGCATACCCTCAATCATGAGAATGTGCTGACGGGTTTAGAAATTGCTGATAGCGAGCCACTTGTAGAGCATATAGAAACAGTAGCAGCTATGGCAAACCACGAAAATGCCGAAGAGCATGCAGTGGCAGACCCGATTCAAATTGATGAATCTGCAGCGGAAACAACGCCGACTTCGGATGAAAGTTTAATCTCTGAAACCCTGACGATTTTTGTTGAAGAGTCGGAAGAACATTTGGCAACGATCAAAGACTTTTTGCATTTAGAGCAACATACACCTGAACAATATAATCGCTTGATTCGGGCATTACATACTTTGCGCGGAAGTTCTTCTATGGCGCATATTCAGGATGTATTTGAGGCAAGCGGTAAAGTTGAGCATTTGTTTAAGGTGTTGGTCCAAGAAGATACGGAGTCTTCTAAAAATGAAAACGCCTTATTGACTTATTATGCTGAATTCGTCAGTGATTATTTGCATGTGCTCAAACAAACCGGTGATCAAGATACGCAATTAGCCCAGATTTATCAAAAATTTAATGATGCTTGGGAACGTTATGATTTCCAACATCAATATCAACAAGACCATCAGTCACAAGCGGGCTTAGTGACTCAATTGGTCGATTTGGAAATTGATCTATTGTTGGATGCTGAATTTGAGTTTGATAAACGCGCTCAAGTTGAATATCCAGAATATTTCCAACAACTGATTCACCAGGCTCAGATCCTCGTCGATCATACTGACAATCGTGCGTCACAAGGTATTCATGATTTCAGTCTTGCACTCAAAGACGGATATACACAGATTATTGCCAAGCCTGATTTGCTGAATACGGATTATGCTTTCGAAATATTCTCTAAAGCACATCAAGAATTCATTCATTTATTTGATACCTTGGCATCTGGTCAGCGTGTCAGTTTGAGTGGTGCAACTCAGGCGATTTTGGATGAGCTTCATGATTATGTACATCAAGAAATTGATGTAGATCAGATTCAAATTGCTGAACCAAGCATTGAGCCAGCAGTTCAACATGAGGCAGTAGCTGTATCTGATATTAACGCTGTTGAGACAGGTAATCATTATGTCTTAACTCAAATTAATCTCGATAAGCAAAATATAGATTCTGCGCAAAGTCAGCGTGAGTTTGATGCTGACGTTCTTGATATTTTTATTGAGGAGGCCGATGAGTTGTTGGTAGGTATGGATCATGACCTAAATACATGGTCAAGTCATCCAGATGATACCACTGCACTCAATAATTTAATGCGCTATTTGCACACTTTAAAAGGTGGCGCAAATATGGTTCAGGCGACGCATATTGGTTTAATTGCTCATGAACTCGAAACAATTTATGAGCGCGTGATTAAAGGTCAGCTCAAAGCTGGACCACAAGTTATTCAATCTATTCGTTTGATTCAAGATGATGTCGCAGATCGTATTCAGTTGATTCGTGAAAAATCTATTGATTATCCTGCAACACACATTCTTGAGGTTTTACAGCATATTGATCAACAGCAATTCTTGCATGATACGAATGTTGAGATAGCTGAAAAAGCCCAAGATGAGATTGTTTTAGTTGACGAGTCTGTTACTCCAGAATTTGATGTTATTTCTGCTGATCAGCAGCAAGCAACGCTTGAACAAGCGGAGCCATTCGTTGAACAGATTCAAGTAGATGACTTGGATGACGCTGAGCGTGTTGCTCAAGAAACCTTCATTGAGGAAGCTCGTGAGCTGATTGATGATGGGTTAAATATCTTAAGTCAATGGTTTGATCAACGAAGTAACCGTAGTTTACTACTTCAATTGCAACGTATTGCACACAGCTTAAAAGGCGGTGCAAAAATGGTGAAATTGGAAGGTGTTGCGGATATTGCTTATGAGCTTGAAAATGCATTTGAACAATTTGGTCAGCACAACTTTAATTCCAATGTGTATGACGGTTTATTGGAAAGTGCTTTTCACTGGTTAGATGCAGCAATTTTCAAACAGAGTTACGATAATTTTGATGGTTTGAAGTTAAATTTAAACCGTATGCAATATGTCGATGTTTCTGCTCAGCTTCCAGAAAAATTATCTCGAACCAATTTGATTTTTGAACAGACCAATAATGAGTTTGTTCAAGGAGATGGAACTGAACCACCTTCTATGTTGGGTGAATGGGATCTTTCTGAGAAAACTGAAACCAATAATGAGATGATTCGTATCTCTGCGGATTTGGTTGAGAAGATGATTGATCTTTCTGGTGAAAATGCCATTAACCGCTCGCGTATTGAAATGGATTTGGGTCAATTGGGAAATACATTGACCGATATGGAGCTTGCGATTCAACGATTGGCAGATCAGCTTCGTCGAATGGAAGGCGAGTTGGAAAGTCAAATTATTGCTAAACATGGGGATTTAAGTGCGCGCTATGCGGACTTTGACCCATTGGAAATGGACCAATATTCATCCTTGAATCAATTGTCTAAATCGCTTGCTGAATCTGCATCCGACTTGGTGGACTTTAAAACCACCTTAGCGGAGAAAATTCGTGATACTGAAGGCTTATTATTGCAACAGTCACGTATTCAAGCTGAAATTCAAGAAAGCCTGATGCGTACCCGACTTGTTCCTTTCTCTCGTTTATTACCACGATTACAGCGTTTGGTACGCCAAACAGCCTCAGCGGTCAATAAGCCTACCGAACTGTTGGTGAATAATACGGAAGGTGAATTAGATCGTAATATTTTGGAGAAATTAGTATCTCCATTAGAGCATATGTTGCGTAATGCCATCGACCACGGGATTGAAGATACAGAGCAGCGACAAAAAGCTGGCAAGCCATTGACTGGTCGAATCGACTTGAATATTAGTCGCCAAGGTACCGATGTTTTGGTGTCCTTTAAAGATGATGGTAAAGGAATCAATCCTGCAATTATCCGCGATAAAGCTATTGAAAAAGGTTTGATTAAATCAGATCAGCATTTAGAGCCAGAAGAAATTTTACAATTTATTTTCCATCCTGGTTTTAGTACAGCACAACAAGTCACCCAGATTTCTGGACGTGGTGTTGGGCTGGATGTGGTTCAAAGTGAAATTAAATCGCTAGGTGGGCAGGTCAGTGTAAGTTCTGAACTGGGTCATGGCTCTACTTTTACCATCCGTGTACCAACAACAGTTGCTGTGAGTGATGCATTGATGGTGAAAGTCGGTGATCAACAGTTTGCTGTGCCATTATCGCAAATTGATCGTATTGTGCGAATTTCCCCAGCCGCTCTGGAAGAGTATTTCGAAACTCAAAATGACTATTTCGATATAGATTACCAAAGTTATAAATTGCGTTATCTTGGTGAATTTACAGCCAATCAGGTGACGCCACGTTTACATGGCTTTGCACATTCATTACCTGTGTTATTGATTAAAGGGAGCTTAGGTCAATCTGTCGCGATTCTGGTTGATCAGTTAATTGGTTCACGTTCTCAAATTGTAGTAAAACCGATTGGGAAGCAATTTGCGGCAATTAATGCGATTGCCGGTGCAACGATTCTCGGTGATGGTCAAGTTTGTTTGATTCTTGATGGGCAAAATATTGCGCGACAAGTTCAGGGTTCAAGTCGTGGTGGTGCAGAATATTTACAACAAGATAAACAACGTCATCGCGATCAACGTCGTCTGATTATGATTGTGGATGACTCGGTGACAGTGCGTAAAGTAACGTCACGTTTATTGGAACGTCAAGGTTTTGATGTGATTACGGCTAAAGACGGTGTTGATGCGATTGAACAACTTGAAAATGTCAAACCAGATCTGATGTTGCTCGATATTGAAATGCCACGAATGGATGGATTTGAGGTGACCAATTTGGTTCGCCATCATGAAATTCATCGTGACTTGCCAATTATTATGATTACCTCACGAACAGGTGAAAAACATCGCGAACGTGCATTCAGCTTGGGTGTGACAAACTATATGGGTAAACCATTCCAAGAGGCTGATTTATTAGCCAATATTGATGCTTTGTTGACGGTTAAATAGGAGCGCTCATGGCAGGAAATATCGAAAAATCTGCGCTTGATAAAATCAGTACGCAGGAACTGCAACATCTGATTACGGTGTCTACAGGGTTTATTGATGCTTATATTATTAATTGTTATGGCAAAGACCCGATGTTGTTGCCACAGAATGTGGTGCTGTCTGCGCAGAACAGTCCAATTCACGTGCCTGTAGTGGAATGGCATGAAAAGAAATTACCCACCTTTAGTGTCAGTGATCCCCGAAAGGCTTTGGGAGTTGCTTTGATTATTGAGGGTGAAGAGGCGGATGATCGTTTTGCTTTAATGTGCAATGAAATGCCGAACTCTATTCGTTTACGTATTTCTGAGGTGGTGGATGTTGAAGACGCTGTTGAAGACAAAACCATTTTTCAATATGTCAAAATAGGTAATGTTCGTTACCATGTTCCAGACTTAGATCAAATTCAGCTAGAGGTTGGGTTAAAAAAAGCTGAGTGACTTACTGAAATGTTGCATGCTAAAAGTTAACGCTATTTCATTTAAAACCGAGCGATATGTGTTGCTCGGTTTTCTCTTTTTATATATTTATTTTTCAACAGATTTGACTGTATTAACCTGAGTTCGATGTAGTTAAATCTTCAACTCATTGAAAAATAATAAATCTCTATGGAGTCTTGCTGCGTTTTCATCAAATTTTAGGATGAGGAGCGGAGCTCCGCAAGCGCAACCATCAATAGCGTTTCATTTCTCTTGATCAATAAAATGAAAGCGAACAATAGATTGTTTGATGATCTAAAGCTTGCACTGCCACGCTTTACTTCTAAAGTTTAAATTGTTTTGCGTAGGCGATGCTTCACTTTTCAGAGATGAAAAGTGACAAAAATCTTTCGTTGAGCGAGGGGTACATCCTCATACCCCCGCTCAACATGGCGACATCCATGTCGCCTCACGATAGCAAGACCATCTATGATTCAAAAGTACAAAATAAATGAATCATCCAAATCACTTGTATGAATAATCAGGCGGTTTGGCTATATCATCTTTCATCAAGGATTTTTATAGAACTCAGGTTATATTAGCGCAAGTCAAATTTAAATTTGGATAATAACAAGTCAATATATACAGCTTCTACGATCCATTGACCTGATTTGTGAATTTTAAGAGGTTTTTTCATCGTTACTCTAATTTTTTCGTTTAAAAAGGGGAGGCTAATCACACTAAACTGTTTTAATTCTTTGATCTTTCTTTAATTCCACAAAATAAGCTCTAACTTAATCAACTATTTCAAAATTAGCTTGATAATTTTAAGAAAAATAACTTGACCTTCAATAGGATAGTGATATTTTAAGAAATATTAGAGTTCTTAAAAAGTGAACCTTTTTGCCATTATACGTCGTAAAACATTGGGGTTTCTTATAACAATAATAGGTTGACTACTGGAAGAAAAAATTTATGAGTTATATGAGTTATGATAGTAGTCTCGTAATAGGTTCTGCGTGCATTGCAGTGATTATCTGTTACATTGCTATTTCATTAGAACAACTCATTTTTACACCTCATGCGGCGCGTATTCAAAAAGTAATTATCTGTTTAAGTGGTATGGCACTTGGATTTGCCATTTGGGCGATGCATTTTGTCGGAATGTTGGCTTGCCATTTACCAGAAAATCACACTTTTGATCTAACACTCACTGTAATCTCTTATATTATTGCAACATTGGCTTCAATATTTGCAGTTTGGTTAACAACACAGGACACATTACCTCTTCCGCGTTTAATTTTAGGCGCTTTACTGATGGGATTGGGGATTGCCGGCATGCATTATGTCGGCATGATGGGGTTGGAAATTCCAAACCAGCAAATTTATTATCATCCAATTTTAGTCATACTCTCTGTGACGATTGCAATCAGTGGTTCGGGATTATCGTTTTGGCTGGCATTTAAGTATAAAAATACCTTTAGTCATAAGCTGTTGTATAAAGCCGCCGTATCCATCATGATTGCACTGAGCATTGTAGGGATGCACTATACGGGTATGGCGGCGGCAACGTTTTCGTCAACGCATGTCAATCATTTTGAAAATCAGTTGAACGAAGGGCAAGGTGTTTTGTTGTTCACTATTATTTTTGTGGCAAGTTTAATTCTTGTTTCTGCCTTTTGTGTGGCAATTTTAGAACGAAGATTAGAAGAACGCAGTTTACAATTAATACAAGCCAATAAAGAGCTTGAAGGATTGGCATTACAAGATAATCTCACCAAGTTACCTAATCGTCTTTTTTTAGTTGAATATACGGATGCATTATTTCTAGATTATAAGGAAACAGCAACAAAAATTGCCTTTGTTTATATTGATCTTGATCGTTTTAAGTCTGTGAATGATGCCTTTGGTCATCATATTGGCGATGAACTGCTGGTGAAGTTTGCTCAACGTTTATATCCATTATTGACTGAAGGACAAAAGTTGATTCGTATTGGTGGTGATGAATTTATCCTGATTCTTGAAGATTCAAGCCGTATTCAAGCCGAGCATATTGCTGAATTATTCTTACAAAAAATCCAGGATAGTTTTCAAATTTCGGGTAAAGAAATCAATATTTCAGCAAGCATAGGAATCGTCTTTTTTCCAGATCATGGGCAAAATTTACAAGATTTATTGATTAATGCGGATTCCGCAATGATGCAATCCAAAGAACAGGGGCGAAATACCTATAGTGTGTATAGCTGCTCTTTGGACCAGCAGCATCACAATCGAAGTCAATCTAAATTGATTAATGATTTATATAAAGCAGTTGAAGAACAACAATTTATCCTATTTTATCAACCAAAGTTTACCGCTGATTATCGTATTTGTGGTGTTGAAGCACTGATTCGTTGGAAACATCCAAGTTTAGGATTATTAGCACCCAGTATGTTTATTGGTGGCGCTGAACAGACAGGCTTAATTATTCGTATGGGCTATTGGGCTTTAGAACAAGCCTGTATGCAGATTCAACAGTGGGAACAAAAGAATTATGCCTTTTGTCCTGTTGCCGTTAATTTATCCGCGGTGCAATTTGAACATAAGCATCTGATTGGAAATTTAGAAAAGTTAATTCAGAAATATCATGTCAAGCATGGAAATTTAATTATCGAAATTACTGAATCAACAGCGATGCATCATATCGATGATAGTATTCAAACTTTTGAAAAACTTAGAAATTTAGGAATTAAACTGGCGATTGATGACTTTGGAACAGGGCATTCCAGTTTTTTATATTTAAAAGATTTACCTGTAGATGAATTAAAAATAGATCGTGAATTTATTCGAAATCTGTGTGAAGGTTCAAAAGAACAAATTATTTTAGAAAGTATTATTCATCTGGCAATCCGTTTAGGCTTGGTCGTCACCGCAGAAGGTGTCGAAACTGAACAACAAGCGCAAATTCTTAAACGTCTAGGTTGTCAACAATTACAAGGCTATCTTTTAGGAATGCCATTGCCTGTCGATCGTTTAGAAGCCAATTATCACTCTCCATAAATAGCCAACAGTGGTTGTTTCTGCGTTATTCACATCACCATTTTATTTCGCAAAAAATCAAATTAAATATTTAAATTGATAAAGTTAAGTATTTTTGATCAAAAAATAACAAATGTAATGTGTTGAAAAAAATAACTTTTTATATATCTATGCAAAAAACTCAGCAATCATCTTGAGTAAAAATCATTTTTCTTAATAGTAACTCAACGTCTACAATCTGCTTAGTTTATGTGATGACTGTCTCATAATTTTATTAAAACAAGATATATCTCAATTTGTTTAGATAAAATAAATGAAATTTTAATCAAAGCTAGATGATTGAAGTTAAAAGAATATGTATCAGTAATCACAATAAACCTTAAACATAATTTGTTTTCTCTTTTGAAAGGGTTATTTCATGAAAAAATTAGGTCTTCTTGCTGCTGCTTGTGTTATGTCATCTGCATCTTTTGCAGCACCAGTAAACGGTGGAACAGTTCATTTTGTGGGTGAATTAGTAAATGCTGCATGTGCAGTAAGTACAGATACAGCGGATCAAACTGTAGATTTGGGTCAACACCGTACTGCGCGTTTAGCTGTAGCTGGTGACAAATCAGGTCCAGTTCCATTCAACATTCAATTGGTTGACTGTGATGCTTCACTTGTAACTAACGGTGTTTCTTTTGCATTCAATGGTCAAACTGTAAGCACAAACAATAAATTATTGGCTGTAAACGGTGGTGGCGGTAACGCACCTGCTGCAACAAATGTTGGTATCGAAATCACAGATTATGCATCTAAAATTTTGGCTGTAGATGGTTCTGATTTCTCTACAGAAAAAGCAATTATTGATGGTACAAACACTTTCCCATTTACAGCACGTTATGTAGCGACTGGTGCATCTACACCAGGTAAAGCAAATGCTGATGCAACTTTTGTTGTGAACTATAACTAAGGATTCATTCAAATCTTGATTTGAATAAATCACACTGAATGGGCTGATTTCATATGAACAAATATTTAACTGTACTGGTTGGGATGTTTTTATTTCAAAGTGCTTTTGCAGACAGTTATGTATTTGGTGGAAGAGCCCATTTTAGTGGTTCCTTAGTGAATCCAAGCTGTTTATTTGCCCAGAAAAGCAACTTCAAGTTTGGTGAAAATCGTGAAACTGAGTCTCATTTAGAATTGAATGTTTCAAATTGCTCTTCAACGGTTTATTACAACCTCGCCATTGCTTTGAAAGATGCCAACAACAGTCATCTTATCTCTGACTCATTGGCGTTGCCTGAACAAACATTTTATTTGATGCCTAGCATGAATTTGCATCATTCAAATGTATATCAACGATCAACATTGTCTCAGGTCGCTCACGAAGTCACAAATATGACTCAAGAGCCTGAACTAACAAATATTGATGAAACAGTTGTATTGCCTTTATCGAAGCTCAATGGTCAGTCGACTGAAAATAGTAAAAATATTTTGATTTCTGTTTTTTATCCATAAGTTGTTTTGGAATATTGATATGAATTTAAGCATGTTTAAAAACGGTGTATTGGGTGTGGCTTTATCATGCCTAGCTTCCTTTTCATATGCTGAAGGTAAGGCGATTGGTGGGGTATCTTTAGGTGCAACACGTGTGATTTATCCGATGGAAGCCAAGCAAGTTTCTCTATCTGTGATCAACCACAGTAAAAAAGATCGCTATCTGATTAACTCATGGGTTGAAAATAAAAAAGAAGAAAAAGTTAAAAACTTTTTGGTGACGCCACCTTTATTTGTGGCAGAGCCAGCAACAGAAAATACTTTGAGAATTGTGAGCTTAGTAAAAGATCTGCCACAAGATCGTGAGTCAGTTTTTTGGTTAAATGTAAAATCAATTCCATCTGTAGACAAAGAAGTTCTTGCGGAAAAGAACATTTTACAGCTTGCTGTACTGTCACGAATCAAGCTGTTTGTTCGTCCAGAAAAATTAAAGATTGCGCCTGAAGACGCAATAACAAAAGTCAAATTTGTAAAAACTGCGGAAGGTGTAGAGGTGGATAACCAATCTCCTTATCACATCTCATTTGTCAATTTGGTGCTGAATGAGACCAAGTTAGATAGCGTGATGGCTGCACCATTTGAAAAAACAAAAATTTCAAAAACCTCAGGGAACAAGCTGAGTTATCAAACTGTGAATGACTATGGTGGTGTGACACCAAAAGTAGAAATAAACCTAAATTAATAATATGTGTTGTATAGGTACTTGAGTGATGATGCCGAATAAACCGATGTATGCAAAAATGAAAGTATTGCCAATGTGTATTGCATCGGCGATGGCGGTCAGTGCTGCATGCGTAGAAAACGCGCATGCAGAGCAAGTATTTAATACTGCCTTTTTAACTGATGGTTTGTCGAATGCGCAAATTGCAGACTTGACCAAATTACAAAGTTCACCACAACAATTACCAGGCGTTTATCGGGTTGAGATTTATGCCAATGATGAATATGTGGTTACTCGTGATATTCAGTTTGTGGAAAAACAAAATACTGCAGATGCAACAGGGTTAATGCCTTGTTTAGACCTTAAACTATTAGAAAGTTTTGGGGTAAATATGGCGGCTTATCCTGAGCTATTGGCATCGTCAAATCCACAATGTTTAGACATCAGTCAATTGATCAATGGTGCAAATAGTCGCTTTCAGTTTAGTAAGCAAAAACTCTATATTGATTTACCACAAATCTCGTTAAAAAATCAGGTGCGCGGATATATTCCACCAGAACAATGGGATGAAGGCATTAATGCGATGTTTTTAAATTACCGGATGTCAGGATATAACAACTCTGGTTCAGTTACTGCAGGAAATGGTCTATATATCAGTGTAGACAGTGGCATGAATTTAGGTTCATGGCAATTACGTCATTCTGGCAGTTTTAATTACAGTTCTAATAATAACTTGAGTACGCATGAGTGGACCAATCTCAATACTTATGTGCAAAAAACACTGATTCCAATCAAAAGCCAACTTAGAATTGGTGATGGTGCGAGCGAAGGCAGTATTTTTGATAGCTTCAGTTATCGTGGTGCCGAGTTATCTACTGCCGATGCCATGTATCCTGATAGCCAACAGGGTTATGCACCGAATGTGCGTGGGGTTGCTAAAACCAATGCCAAAGTTGTGATTCGACAAAATAATAATATTGTTTACCAAATCAATGTCGCTCCTGGTCCTTTCTTAATTCAGGACTTGAACCCTGCTTTTGGTAGTGGTGACTTACAGGTATCCATTGAAGAAAGTGATGGTTCAATCCAAAGTTACCTTGTGCCGTATTCAAGTTTACCGATTTTACAACGCGAAGGGCGTACACGTTATAGTGTTTTAGCGGGTGAATTCCGCAATGGTTCTCGTAACAACAGAGAAAATGAAAATGTTGTGCAAGCGACTGTTGTACATGGATTACCAAAAGGGCTTTCGATTTATGGCGGGACTCAACTGTCCTCGAACTATCAAAGCACTTTACTCGGCTTTGGCAGTAACATGGGGCAGTTTGGCGCTTTTTCTTTCGATTTAACGCATGCAAACAGTGAGTTGGTCGATGGTTCCAAGCACCGTGGTCAATCGATGCGTTTCCTCTACTCTAAATCTTTACTGCGCTCAGGAACAAGTTTTCAGCTTTTGGGTTATCGCTATTCAACGCGTGGCTTCTATACACTCAATGATGTCTTTTACGGGCAAATGAGTGAAAACTATAGTGAGGCTGAAACTCAGGACGGCAATTTGGCAAATGTAGGTATCATTGCCAATGGCTATGATCTGAACCATGCTAAAAAAGGTCGTTTGCAAGCCAACATTTCGCACTCAATGGGGCGTTATGGTTCACTTTACTTTGCAGCAAACCAGCAAAGTTATTGGGGAACTGCCAAAAAAGATGAATGGATACAGGCTGGCTACAATGGTGCATGGAATGGCATAAGCTATTCGCTCGGTGTCAGCCGCAACATGTTTTCACAACTGGACAAAGTAAATACACTTTATACCGCTAATGCATCTTTTCCGCTCGGTCGTCTGCGTTCTAAAGCGAATTTCCGTGATAACCCTTGGGCGAATACCTATGCAACAGTATCGACCACACAAAATTCAGATGGCAATAATTCTTATCAGACTGGAATTAGCGGCACTTTATTGAAAGACCGCAATTTGAGTTATAGCATTCGCCAAGGTTATGTCACTGAACAAGGTTCAGCAGGCGCCATTAATGTGGGCTATAACGGAACTTATGGCAATGTAGGTGCAGGTTATAGCTATGATGGAAACAATAATCGCTTTAGCTATAGTGCAAGTGGTGGCATGTTGCTGCATAAAGATGGATTGACCTTTGGTCAGATTCTTGGTGATACCAGTATTTTAGTCAAAGCTCCTGGTGCTAAAGGAGTCAAAGTTGAAAACTATAATGGGGTTAAAACCGATTGGCGTGGTTATGCAATCTTGCCGTATGCCTCTGAATATCGTTTAAATCGTGTGGCATTGGATTCAAACAGTTTTGATTCAAATTTAGAAATCAACAGCAATGTCAATAATGTTGTGCCAATTCGTGGTGCGATTAGCCGCGCAACATTTGATACCAGTATTGGTGTACGTGCTTTGATCGATCTCAAATATCAAGGGCAACCGATCCCTTATGCCAGTAATGTGACGGTCACTGCGAGTAAAACTGTAGGTATGGCGGCAGAGTCAGGGCAAGTTTATATGACTGGCTTACCGCTTAAAGGTGTGCTTGAAGTAACTTGGGGCGACGCAAACGAACAAAAATGTGTTGCAGATTATGATATTAGCACTGCTGACTTAAGCCTTGCAGTACAACAGTTTGATGTTGAATGTAAGTAACCGGAGAATATTGATGAAAAACCAATTACTTGCTTCAACTCTATTAATTCTGACTGCGATGGATGTTTCAGCAGGCTGGTGGCGTGAAGAACACAACAAAAATTTATATGCGGACTTTGGTACCTATACGTTTACCGATCCTGCCGATAATACGGCAGGAAAGACCTTTGATTCAGTCCTGACAGTCAGTGTAAATGGTGATCCTTGGACGACCCATTGTGATAACGGTACGACGCTCACTGGCGCTTCTATTCCTATTTATATGACTGCCTACTACACAGGACCTCGAGTCATCATTGGCGGAAAAAGCTATATGCAAGTGAATGACTACTTACAAGCCTCTGTTCGATATACCTATAATGGAACCAATATTAACGTACCCGCTCAAAATGGGCGCTTTGGTTTTCCATCTGAACGCTGTGGAACTTCTACACACACTGGAAATACACAATATACAGTGACCATGAGGATTTCTAAACCTTTTGTTGGATTTACGGATATTGACATTCCATTGGCTGACTTCTATGTCGGTGATAATGCTGCTCCGTATGGTTCTGCACTCATTAATGGTGCAAAACAAACCTTACATCTAAGAGGACGAGTGATTGTTCCTCAAAACTGTATTATTAATGATGATGTTGAATCAATTGTTGATTTTGGAAATATCCCAACTTATAACTTTAAAAGTGCGGGTATAGGCAACAAAATTAACGGTATTCCGAAAGCCAATATGCCGTTGTCAATAAAATGTAATAGTTTTATTAGCGATAATGCACCACTAACGCTACGGGTCCAAACAGACAAAGTTGGTGGACCTGCCAATGACATCATTGTGTCCAATAATCCTGATATTGGTTTTAAAATGTCAGACCAAAATGACAATGTACTGATTCCTAATAATATCAACAGTAAAATTCATTTCAACAATACCAATCCTGCCAATATCGTGGTGAAAGCATGGCCTGTTAGTGTCACTGGAAACCAGCCTACACCAGGTCCTTTTCAGGCGCGTGGCTATTTCAGAATAGATTTTGACTAGGGGTTGATGATGAATATATTAAAGCAAAATCTTTATCGTACGGCTTGTTTGCTTATGGTGAGTATGGGTCTGTACAGTTATGCACACGCTGATTTGGGAACCTATAACTTTACTTTAAAAGGCAATGCGACAAATTCAACCTGTGGTGTTGAGGAGAGTCAGGCGCATAAAATAGTCGATATGGGATTAAATTCTACACGTCAATTAAAAACACCCGGAGATAAAGGTCCACGTGTCGCGATTCCATTTAATTTGGTTCAATGCCCTGCGGGAGCAGAAGTCAGGTTTACGTTTATGGGTGAACAGAACCCTGTGAATAATCAACTTTTGGCTTTAAGTAATCCTAATGCAACATCAACTGCACAGCACGTTGCGATCGAGTTAACAGATTCTAATCGTAATCGCGTTCCAATTACTAAAACAAATAGATTTCCAAATGATGTTTCTAGTAAAAGTCGTCCTTTTTTAGTGGATGCGAATGGCAATGCCTCAGTAGTATTTTATGCCAATTATATTGCAACGGATGCGCCTGCAACGCCAGGTTTTGCCAATGCCTATGCTGAATTTTGGATAGACTATCAATAAAAAAAGCACAGTAAAATATTTGATTCTTCAATGTTTTTTAGGGGGCAATAAACAGTATAGCCATCAAATGTTTTACTTACTCAGATAACTGATTTGGATCAACATGCTCATTCAAAATAAGTTGATCTTTTGCTATAAACATTTACACCTAGATTGACGATCTTGCTGATCGTCTATGAGAGAAAGTTTTGATCGATAACTAAATTCTAAAAGTTATTAGATTAGATGTTATTGTAATTTTGATGAGTTTAAGATTTAGCATAACTACGCTTAAAAAATAAATAAAATCATAATGTTGAAACTTTTTAAAGGTAAGGCATCTCAGCGCTACTTGGTTCGTTTTGAATTGTCCGTTTTGATCATGCTAAACGAAAACCAATCTGATGACTGAAACCAGTACCTGCATAGTTACAATTTTTTATCATTTTATGTTTTATAAGTGAATGAATCCTAGATAAGTTTACAATTTTAAATAATGAGTCCGACAAAATTTATGAAGATCGGGCATTACACTTTATTTAGTCATAAATTGATAAACTTTTTTGTGGAAAGTTCTTATGTTTTCAAACTATATCCATTCTTTTGCTTTATTTTTTTCCTTGCTCAATCCTTTTTTAATGAGCATCTATATGATTGGAATGATTCGACATACTGAAACGAAGGTGTTTAATAAAAGTTTAGCCCAAGGGGCATTGATTGCTTATGTGGTTTTTTTACTGTTCGCATGGGGTGGCGAAGCAATCTTTAGTTCTTATTTAAATGTTCGTTTTGAATCCTTTCAGATTTTTGGTGGACTGATTTTCTTGGTGATCGGTTATCGTTTTGTTTTCCAAGGTGCGGATACGATTGGAGAGATGAGAGGAACGCCAGCACATTTGGCAAGTACGATGGCGATGCCTTTCATGATTGGTCCAGGTACAATTAGTGCGGCTGTGGTCACTGGTGTCAGTATGTCTTTAGTCGAATCAGCACTCTTGATTGCATTCACTTTATTTATCAGCTGTGGCATTTTAATGATTATGAAATTTGGTCATGATCATCTGCGCTATAGTCATGCCAAATATATTGATCGTTATTTTGATATTGTTGGGCGTTTATCCGCACTTTTAATAGGCACCATCGCAATTGATATGATTGCCAATGGAATCATTGGATTGATGAATAAATATTAGTTAAAAAATCTTCTATTCAATCTATTTTAAACACGGATCAGATTCTCTTGATGAAAAGAGGCTAAAGCAGTTTTAACCGCAGATTGGTTTTTGAGTATAGTATGCAAGGTTGATTATTTTTCAAATCTCATTCGCGTTCTTATTTTAATCTCGATGAGACTTTTAACGGCTATGTACAGATAAATTAAGCCTGATTAACAGGCGTTAAAATAGCAATGAAATCTGATACAATATTGCCAATTTTTGATTTCTCATTTTTCAGTTCAAGTACATATTTCTCAATGTGTACGTAACTGTGCACCTATTGTAGATTTTTTATGTTTAAAGAACAGTTGGCTACAGAAGTAGCAGCGCGTAGGACTTTCGCGATTATTTCCCACCCCGATGCTGGTAAAACCACAATGACAGAAAAACTGTTGTTATGGGGTAAAGCAATTCAGGTTGCAGGAATGGTAAAAAGCCGTAAATCAGACCGTGCTGCGACATCGGACTGGATGGAAATGGAAAAAGAACGTGGGATTTCGATTACCACGTCTGTGATGCAGTTTCCTTATAAAAAGCATGTCATTAACTTGCTGGATACCCCAGGGCATGAAGACTTCTCGGAAGATACATACCGTACTTTAACTGCGGTTGACTCTGCATTGATGGTGATTGACGGTGCAAAAGGTGTCGAAGAACGTACCATTAAATTAATGGAAGTGTGTCGTATGCGCGACACACCGATTATTTCATTCGTCAACAAAATGGACCGTGAAATTCGTGAACCATTAGAACTACTTGATGAAATTGAAAATGTTCTCAAAATCCGTTGTGTGCCAATCACTTGGCCTTTGGGTATGGGTCGTGATTTTGCGGGTGTCTACAATATTCTCGAAGATAAGCTTTATCTTTATAAAGCTGGCTTTGGTTCAACCATTACAGATATTGAAATTCGTGATGGCTATGACTATCCAGATATTCGTGACAAAGTTGGTGACTTGGCATTTGCATCTTTTGAAGAATCTCTAGAGTTAGTCAAAATGGCGAATGATCCGCTTGATCCAGCAGAGTTTTTGGCAGGACGACAAACCCCTGTATTATTTGGTACAGCTTTAGGAAACTTTGCCGTTGATCATGTGCTTGATGCATTTATTCAATGGGCACCCGAACCGAAAGCACATCCAACACATGAACGTACTGTTGAAGCAACAGAGGAAGGCTTCAGTGGTTTTGTTTTTAAAATTCAAGCCAATATGGATCCGAAGCATCGTGACCGAATTGCATTTATGCGAATCTGCTCAGGAAAATATGAGAAAGGTTTGAAAATGAATCATGTGCGTATTGGCAAAGATGTACGAATCAGTGATGCTTTAACCTTTCTTGCCGGTGAGCGTGAGCAACTTGAAGAGGCATGGCCAGGTGATATCATTGGTCTGCATAACCACGGTACGATTCAAATCGGTGATACCTTTACCTCAGGCGAAAACCTTCATTTCACGGGTATTCCGCACTTTGCACCAGAAATGTTCCGCCGTGTACGTTTAAAAGATCCATTAAAATCTAAACAGCTTCAAAAAGGTTTGAAAGAACTTTCTGAAGAAGGCGCAACACAAGTGTTTATGCCCCAAATCAATAATGATTTGATTGTAGGTGCTGTGGGAGTGCTTCAGTTTGATGTGGTTGCATATCGATTGAAAGAAGAATACAAAGTGGATTGTATTTATGAACCTGTGAATATCAATACCGTGCGTTGGGTTTCATGTGATGATGAAAAGAAATTCAATGAATTTAAGAAAAAAGCACATGACCAGCTTTCAGTTGATGGTGGTGGTCATTTAACTTATCTTGCACCTAGTCGTGTGAATTTACAGCTGATGCAAGAGCGTTATCCTGACATTCAGTTCCGTGCAACGCGTGAACATTAAGTTCAGCTAACTTATTGCAAAATGTAAAAACAGCTTCCTAGTGAAGCTGTTTTTGTATCAAAATACAATGCTTTTTGTCCAAAGGGATTTATGCGGTGCAATATTCAAAAAAAATAATCACGATGTTTTGTTTAAGTACCTTGGTTTTGATGGCATGTGATTCAAAAAAAGATCAAGATAAAGACGGTTCAGTATTACAACCTAAACAAGAAGCCGCTGAAGTTTTACCTTATTTAAATATTCAAGAAACCAAAGCAGATTATGCTTTGCCGTTTTGTGAGAAAAAGAATTGCATCGAAATCGACATTCAAACGATTAAAACTCAAGATGCTTGGTTAAACCAATGGATTAGCAATAATCAGGCGACTGTGATTCAAGCACAAATTGATTTAAAACAGAACATGACTTTACAACAAGCGATCAATGCTTTTGTCAAAAAATCAGATGCATGGCAAGAAGAGTTTCCGAAAAACAAAGCGTTTGAATTACACATGCAGACCCGAATGGCATCACAACGTAATCAATATGTTTTACTGCAAGTTGCAGTCAATTCACTACAAGCAGATGTTAGTATTCAAGAACGTCAATACTTTTTCGTTGCAGACCGTAAGTTGAAAAAAAGTTTAAGTATTTTGGATGTCATTCAAGCAGATCAACAAAATCAGCTGAATCGTTGGGTGCAAGAAAAATATGCAGCATGGTTAGAAAAGCAAAATACGGATGTGAAAAAACATGCGCCGAAAAAGCTGTATTGGGGGCAGGCAGATTGGTTCTTTGATGGAGAAGGCGTGGGCTTACATTATCGCGCCAATGAGATTGTAGAAGATGGCACTCAGTTAGATATTTATTTAAGCAAAGAACAAACCCAAAAAATACTGAAAGCTGAAGTATTTCAACGCATGTTTTAGATTTGATCTAGTCAGTACAACTCATCAAGATATGATTTATATGTCCTATCGCTCTGACAACGATTAATGATTGAGGGCTTGATCGCTACCTTAAACTAACGATGAAGAAGATGTTAATAAGGCTTCAATTTTGATACAAATTTTGATTGAGGATTGAGACAGAGAAGAATAGGCTATCTTCTATAGAGATAGAAAAATCTTGGCTTGGATCGTTGGATAGGTTTGTGAAATGTTGAATCAAAAAAATACCTTAGCACTTTCAATTGTGTTAATCACCTTGGGATTAACAGCGTGTCAAAAACCAGACTCTAAAAAAGTAGAGTCAGCTGTCGATCAAACTGCTGCGTCTCAAGTTCCAGACACGTCACTGTTATTGCAAGGCGATCGAGCCAAATTAAAATTAAACTTACCTGAGTGTGATGGAAATACATGCCCTGAATTTTCAATTGAACGATTGCAAAGTAACCAGCCCTTTGTAGATAAAGTGATTGATCAAGCGATTTTGGATAATCTGGATAAAATGTTGGATATTGCACAGTTGAGTAAAAAAGTTGCGGATCAACAGCAAGCCAGTTCACAAGCTTCAGCCAGTGAAGTCAACACAGACAAGACTCCAACGCAACAATTACAGGATCGTGTTCAACCTTATACAAACTCATTCTTGGCATTGGATAAAGAACTTAAGACATTGGGTGCAAGTGGTCAGATCACAATTAGTTTAAGCCCTAAAATATTAAATTCTGACAAGCCTTTAGCCACTGTTGTATTAAATAGCAGTAGCTACTTAGGTGGTGCGCATGGATCATCTGCACAAACTTATTTTAATTTTGATTTGGTCAGTAAAAAGCAAGTCAACTTGAATCAAATCATAGAAGCAAATCAAAAAGCAAAATTTGAAAAACTCGCTCATGATGCTTTTAAAGTTTGGGTTATCGATTCAAAACTTGCTGATAATGTGAATGAGTATGAACAAGCGTGGAAATTTCAATTATCTGATAATTTCTATTTAGGTAAACAAGGTCTAATTTTGCAATATGGTGAATATGATATTGGACCATATGTGGTGGGCTTGCCACGCTTAACCATTCCTTATGATCAATTAAAAGGTATATTAAAACCGCAATATTTTCCTGCAGAAATGCAAGTCGATCAACCGAATAGTTCTGCGCCAGTGGCAGACAACAAAACGAAATCATAATGTCTTTGAGACTGTTTGATACCCATACCCATTTCGATGTTCCTGATTTTGATCAGGATCGAGAGGCGTTGGCGTACCAAGCAAAACTGGCTGGGGTTGAACATCTGGTTTTAATTGGTTTTTTACAGTCTCGTTTTCAAGATTTGATCCAAACTCAACATGCGCTAAACCAGTTAAAGAATGCACCCCGTAGCCATCTAGCGCCCGGGTTGCATCCTTTTAATATTGAGCAACATGATTTAACTCATCTCAATGCACTCGAACAGATTCTTCAAACAGAACAGTGTATTGCTGTTGGAGAGATTGGTTTAGATACCTTTCTCAAACAACATAAACAGTCTGAAATTTTGGACAAGCAAAAAGCATTCTTTTCAGCACAGATTGAACTGGCCCAACAATTTGATTTGCCGATTCTTTTACATATTCGTAAATCACATGCGGATGTACTTACGATGTTGAAGCAACACCAGTTTCAAAATGGCGGAATTGCTCATGCTTTCAGTGGCGGCGTAGAAGAGGCCAAGGCATTGATCAAATTAGGATTTAAAATTGGGGTTACAGGGCAAATTACTCAGCCAAATGCCAAAAAGCTCCATGCTGTGGTACAGGCAGTAGGAGCTGAGCACCTTGTTTTAGAAACAGACTGTCCAGATATGACGCCTTTGTGTTGTCAGACATCTACAGAGCATCGAACCCGCAATACACCCGTCAATTTACCCTATGTTTTGGCAGGCTTAGCTGAGTCTTTAGCGATAGAGCCTGGACCATTGGCAGATATTTTGTGGAACAACACTTTGACATGCTTGAGGATGGAAAAGGTTTGATCATATGTTAAATTTGCCAAGGCTCGGTCTATATCCACTCAAAATATCTTGAGTAGATGGGGAGAGATCACTGGTCAATCGTTGTTGCATTTGATCGCATAAATTGAATAAAAATAACCAATTCACAACACCTAAAATAAATATTTGTCTTAGATTGAAAGAAGTACTCCAAGTAGCTCAATAAGAAATTAACGCCAAGCTGGAGGTTCACTCAATGGCAAAGTATGGTCGTATAAATAGTTTGAATTCGCTACAGAACTTAAATGTCGGGAATTCAACATATAAAATTTTTAGTTTGAAACAAGCCCAATCTGAATTAGGTGATCTTTCAAAACTACCGAAATCACTCAAAGTACTGTTGGAAAATTTACTGAGATTTGAAGATGATCTCACCGTAAAGCGAAGTGATATTCAGGCAATTGTAGATTGGCAGAAAGCGAAAACATCAGATCAAGAAATTCAGTATCGACCAGCACGGGTATTAATGCAGGATTTCACTGGTGTTCCTGCTGTTGTCGATTTAGCTGCAATGCGTGCTGCTGTTCAGGCGGCGCATAAAGATCCAAATATAATTAATCCTTTATCTCCTGTAGATTTGGTGATTGACCATTCGGTAATGGTGGATCATTTTGGAACAGACCAAGCCTTTGATGAGAATGTTGAAATTGAAATGCAACGTAATGGTGAGCGTTATCAATTTTTACGTTGGGGGCAGTCATCCTTTGATAATTTTAGTGTTGTTCCACCGGGCACTGGGATCTGCCATCAAGTTAATCTAGAGTATTTGGCGCAGGCTGTTTGGTTAGGTGACAGTGATGGTGAAAGCTATGCTTTTCCAGACACTTTGGTCGGGACTGACTCACATACCACCATGATCAATGGTTTAGGTGTATTGGGCTGGGGTGTTGGAGGCATCGAAGCTGAAGCAGCAATGTTGGGGCAACCGATTTCGATGCTGATTCCTGAAGTGATTGGTTTTAAATTAACAGGCAAGTTAAGAGAGGGAATCACAGCAACCGATTTGGTATTAACCATTACTCAAATGCTACGCAAAAAAGGCGTGGTTGGTAAATTTGTCGAATTTTACGGTGACGGTCTTGCAGATCTACCGCTTGCTGATCGAGCAACCATTGCCAATATGGCACCTGAATATGGAGCAACTTGTGGCTTTTTCCCCATTGATGAAATCACACTTGGCTATTTAAGATTAACAGGCCGACAAGATGATCGGATTGCACTGGTAGAAGCTTACTGTAAAGAACAAGGATTGTGGCGTAATACTGGAGATGAACCTGTATTTACCGATACTTTGGCATTGGACATGAATACAGTTGAAGCCAGTGTTGCAGGACCAAAACGTCCGCAGGATCGTGTCGTATTACCTGATATTCCAAAAACCTTTAGTGCATTGATGGAATTAGACCTTAAACCTGCCAAAATTGAGAAAGAACGCTTGGTGAATGAGGGTGGTGCTGGCACAGCCATTGATTCAAAACAATCTGCATTACAAAATGAAGAGCCGCATTGTGTCATTGATGGTAAACGTTATCCATTGACCGATGGTGATGTGGTGATTTCTGCAATTACGTCATGTACCAATACATCTAACCCAAGTGTAATGTTAGCAGCAGGCTTATTAGCCCAAAAGGCTATAGAGAAAGGCTTGCAACGTAAGCCGTGGGTTAAAAGTTCTTTAGCACCAGGCTCTAAAGTCGTAACGGATTATTTAGAGGCGGCAGGATTGCTGTCATATTTAGACCAGTTGGGCTATAACCTTGTGGGTTATGGTTGTACTACCTGTATTGGTAACTCAGGACCATTGCCTCAGCCGATCGAAGATGCAATTCAGTGCTATGACCTCAATGTGGCATCCGTACTTTCAGGCAACCGAAACTTTGAAGGACGTGTGCATCCATTGGTGAAAACCAACTGGTTGGCTTCTCCACCATTGGTTGTAGCGTTTGGGTTATTAGGCACGATACGCAGTGATATTACCAGCACAGCATTAGGGCACGATCAACAAGGTCAACCAGTATATCTCAAAGATATTTGGCCGAGTCAAATCGAGATTGATGAGGTGCTGGAAAAAGTGAATACGCAGATGTTCCATAAAGAATATGCGGCAGTTTTTGATGGTGATGAAAAATGGCAAGCAATTCAGATTCCTGATTCTGAAACCTATGAATGGGATGAACAATCGACCTATATCCGTCATCCTCCATTCTTTGAAGGCATTGATCAACCCGCGAAACCAATTCAAGATATTCTCAATGCCAATATCTTGGCCGTTCTTGGTGACTCAGTCACTACAGACCATATTTCTCCTGCGGGGAATATCAAGAAAGAAAGCCCAGCGGGGCGTTACCTAGAAGCGCAAGGTGTGGATCAAAAAGACTTCAATTCATATGGCTCACGTCGTGGTAATCATGAAGTTATGATGCGGGGAACATTTGCCAATATTCGTATTAAAAATGAAATGTTGAATGGTGAGGAAGGCGGCAACACACTGTATATCCCAACAGGCGAAAAATTGGCGATCTATGATGCTGCAATGAAATACCAACAGGATTCGACACCTTTGGTGATCATTGCAGGTAAGGAATATGGTACAGGTTCTTCACGAGACTGGGCAGCCAAAGGAACCAATCTTTTGGGGGTGAAAGCGGTAATTACCGAGAGTTTTGAACGGATTCATCGTTCAAATTTAGTCGGTATGGGGGTACTTCCTTTACAGTTTGTGGATGGGCAAACCCGTCAGTCGTTAAATTTAACAGGTCATGAGCAACTGTCGATTTATGGCTTATCGGATGATATACAACCGCATCAAAGCTTAGATGTGGAAGTTAAACGTGCAGATGGTTCACAAGATCGTTTCAAAGTGTTATGCCGTATTGATACCTTGAATGAAGTGGAATACTTTAAAGCAGGTGGTATCTTGCATTATGTATTACGAAACTTAATTGCTTCCTAGTTGAACGCTTCCACATAATTTTTCAGTTCTCCAAGCCCTGTATACGGTACAGGGCTTTTTTTATTGCATCTAGGCAAGACACATTGTCGAGAAATGAGTAAAATAATGCGGTATTTTTGAGTTGATGCTGAACATGACTGACCATTCTACTGATGATGAATATGAACGCCGTTTTGCTGGTGTTGCCAAGATTTATGGAGACGATGCGTTTAGTCATTATGAAAAAAGTCATGTGATGGTGATTGGCATAGGTGGGGTTGGTTCATGGGCTGTGGAAGCCTTAGCCAGAACGGGTGTTGGAGAGCTAACACTGGTCGATATGGATTCAGTCGCTGCTTCAAATATCAACCGCCAATTGCCCGCGATGAGTTCAACTTTAGGGATGGAAAAGATTGAAGTCATGGCTGAACGTTGCCGTTCGATCAATCCACGAATCAAGATCAATTTGATAGATGATTATCTCAGCCCTGAAAATGTCAAAGAAATTTTAGAAAAGACTCCTGATATTATTTTAGACTGCATCGATGATGTAAAAGCAAAATTTGCACTGATGTTGCATTGTCGTTTTAATAAAATTCCCCTGATTGTTTCAGGTGGGGCAGGTGGTAAGTTAGACCCTTTAAAAATCCGTGTTGCTGACTTATCTAAAACAGAACAAGATCCTATGCTTGCAAAATTACGTAGTCAGTTACGTGCCAAAGGTATTTGTAAAAAGCCAAAAGAAAAGTTCGGTATTACATGTGTTTATTCGATAGATAATCCATTTTCCAGTGCAGATGTATGTGCAAGTGCAGGTTTGCGCTGTGGTGGTTATGGCTCGGCTGTAGTGGTAACTTCTAGTTTTGCGATGGTTGCTGTTGCAGAAGTATTAAAAAAATTGGATCGTATTCGACCAATAAAGTAATTACGTGAGTTTGATAAAAATTCTTGATGAAAGATTATATCGTTAAACTGGCTGATTATTCATACGAGTGATTTCGATGATTCATTTATTTCGCCCTTTTGAATCATAGATGGTCTTGCTATCGAGAGGCGACATGGATGTCGCCGTTGGGTGGAGGTTCAGGACGTACTTCTCACCCAACGAAAGATTTTTGTCACTTTTCATCTCTGAAAAGTGAGGCATTGCCTTCGCAAAAGAATTTAAACTTTAGAAGTAAAGCGTGGCAGTGCAAGCTTTAGATCATCAAACAATCTATTGATTGCTTTCATTTTATTGATCAAGAGAAATGAAATGCTATAGATAGTTGCGCTTGCGGAGCTCCGCTCCTCATCCTAAAATTGCATGAAAACTCAGCAAGACTCCGCAGATATTTATGATTTTTCAATTGTTTGAAGATTTGATTGCATCGAACTCAGGTTAATTGTTAATTTTGCTTCATTATTGCTTGAGCACATTTAAAAACGAGATGAATTGAGTTAAATTAACCTGATTCATAAGCAATAATAGAGAATAATCAAAATGAACTTTTTTAAGAAACTATTTGGCAATAAACAACAAGCTACACAAAGTAATCAAAACCGTTATGCTGAATTTTGGCAATGGTTTCAGCAACATCAACAGCATTTTCATCGAATTGTCGATGAGATGAATCGAGACACGATTGAACAAGATTTTTTTGATCGATTATCGCCTGAATTAGCCAAAGTACATGCTGGGATTTTTTTTCTTACCGGAATGTCTGATCCAGAAACTGCTGAGTTGATACTGACGCCAGATGGAGTGATTGCTAATATTATATTTGTTGAGGAACTGGTGGCTGCTGCACCAGAAATTGCGGGCTGGAAATTTACCGCATTGAAACCCGCAAGTGACATTCATCAAACCAGTATTGCGATGCATGGACATGAATTTAGTCAAGACACCTTATCTTTTTATTTAAGAGATCATGCAGAATATCCAGATGAAATTGATTTAGTCGTTGCGCATGATCAATATAATGAAGAGCAAAAAGGTGAATTTTTACAAGCAGTTTATATTTTCTTAGATAATTATTTGGGTGAATACGATGCAATCACCAAACTGGATCAGGTGTCTGTTCAGTCAAAGCAAGATGCTGAAAAAGAATTGATGCCTATTGGCAATTTAAAAAATATTTTAATTTTAAAAAATAGTGAAATCTCGCGTTTAGATAAAGTCACACGTTCCAATACAGATGAAGATGAATATATTAGCCTGCAAGGAGAAACGAATGAGGGTTTGCCACTCATTGCAGTTCTAAACAGTACTTTGCTGGATTGGGATCAAAAAGCCTCACATCCATGGATGATGATTATTGAAATTAGCTACGATGGTCAAAACTCGAGTGGTATGCCACCAGCCCAAGTCTATGAGCAACTTGAAAATATAGAACAAGCACTATTGGCTGAGCTAAAAGATGTCGACGGTTATTTAAATATTGGTCGTGAAACAGGCGATCATTTAAGAACCATGTATTTCGCGTGTAAGGATTTTAGAAAACCGTCCAAAGTGATTGATCAAATTATTGAAAAGAATCACAAAGACTTCGACATCAATGTAAGTATTTTTAAAGATAAGTATTGGCGTAGTCTGAATAAATTTGGTCGATAAATTAAATATTTATGCGCTGAAATACTGATGACAGCGGTTTCAGGTTTAATCTATAAAATATGGATGTTGAATAACCATGTTTAGATGGGTAAATCATTTACAATTTAATCTTGGTCAGATCATACTGTTCATCTTGGTGATCATGGGTATAGGGTACGGTTGTTATGCAACTGTTCTCCACTTTCAAGCAGCCAGCCAGTTGAATGAAGCGCGTAAAGCAATGGATGATATCAGGCTAGTGCTGATTTGGTCAGTCAAGCAGCAGCCGAATGCTGTGGTAAAAACATGTAATTTTAACAATATACAACATGTGATCAAGCAAGATGAATTGAAGAGAATGAATCAACTACTCAATTGGAATCTAAATATTGTGCAGCAAACACAATATGTTGAGCATATAAAAGTGTATGCAATGAATGATTTACACACATGTATGATCAAAGCCTATTTTAAAAATGATCATTTTGTGAGTGAACACCTTGCTGGCAAGTATATTGCCTATCAATATGATCTAAAAAATAACAAAACAGAATGTTTGACTGATATAGAAAAGTATTCTTTAGTGAAATCCTGTACACGTTTATAGGATAACATGCCCAGTACTATTGATATGAATACATATCAAAGTTGTTTATAAATCTAAATCAAATCATGTCTGTTCTGATGGATGCTCTACTCATCGATGGTTGAATTTGAATAAGGATTTATCAGTATTCACAAACGATAAGCACTTGAGTTGCTACTTTAATAACGATGGTCAGTTTAGTCTTGTAAATAAATAAACGCTGATGGTTCGACTGCTTGCCCTGTTTGTGCAGAGATAAAACGATCAAAGCAACTCAATAAAAGAAAAATGCCAACGATACTGATAAAAATCAGGATTTGCTTAGAAATACTCATCGTTTTTCTGCCTAGATACTTTACTTAAATTCAGTCTAGTGATGTTTTTAAATCTAATCTAATATAGAAAAAAGCATGATTGATCTAATTTTGAGATGAATATGGCAACACTCAAGCAATTTAATTATTTGATTAGAATCGTTGAAGAAGGCGGGTTTATTGCGGCAGCAGAAAAATTATTTATCGCTCAGTCAGCATTAAGTCGGCAGATCAAACTATTAGAAGAGGAAATTGGATTTGAAATTTTTGATCGCAGTGACAAAAAAATAAAATTGACCAAAGCTGGGCAGTTTTTCTATTTGCAAGTGAAAAACAATTTGTTAAACCTCAATCATATTATTGAAAATGCAAGAGAAATCTCAAACGGTCTACACCGTTTAATTAAAGTCGCACACTCAAGCACCATCAGCATGAGTTTAGAAAAAGTTCAGTTATTTGATCAAGTCGCTAAACAACAAAGTATTAATTTTGAAATTAATAATTTATCTTCTGAGGATCAGGTCCTTGAATTATTGAAAGGCAATATTGATATTGGGTTTTTTCGCCCACCGATTCTAAATAGTATGGATGGATTAAGCGCTGTTCAATTATATGATGAACCTCTATATGTTGCTGTTCATCAAGATCATCATTTAGCAAAAGCAACTACGGTCAAAATTCAACAATTAGAAGATGAAGACTTTGTGTCAACACCTCATGCAGAACGTGGTGGGCTGAGCTATTTGGTGTCTAATATTTGTTTAAGTGCTGGTTTTGCACCTAAAAAAGCCCGAGTTCAATCTCGAAAAGTTTCGCAATTGCAATTGGTTGCTGCAAATATAGGGATTTGTATCGTTCCTGCTGAATTCAAAAATATAGTGCCTGAGCAAGTCAGGTTGATTGCTTTGGATATTGAACAGGTTCGCTCTGATGTTTTTATGGCATGGAACAGTCATGCTGATGATGCAGTGGTGAAATGCGCCAAAGAATTAGTCAAATGCTTTCAACAGTGAGCATTGATAAACGATGTACTTGAACAGCACATCGTTTAATATGAACTTAATTTTTGATGATTGTGATCAGTTGAATTAAACAGATTGCTCTCGAATATAGTCTTCAGTCCGTTTCATTGCTTCTTTAATATTGACAATAGCATGTTCAACATCAGCAAATGTTTTGGCATTGCCACCACTTAAAGCTTGACGCCATTTACGAGCACCCGGCAGGTTTTGAAATAACCCGAGAATGTGACGGGTAATAATTGACAACGGTGCGCCTTCTTGCATCCGTTTGGCAATGTAAGGCAACATTTGATCCATAATTTCAAAGCGATCAGGTAAATCTAAATTCCAAAGCTGTCCCAACTCTGCCAATAGATATGGATTATGATAAGCTTCACGACCAATCATGACCCCATCGACATGTTTTAAATGTTCCTGAGTTTCAGCAAAGGTTTTAACCCCACCATTGATTTCGATCAGCAACTCAGGACGATCTTGTTTTAAGCGATATACATCTTCATAACGGAGTGGGGGAATGTCTCGATTTTCTTTTGGTGACAAGCCTTGAAGTAATGCAATACGTGCATGCACAATAAAGTTATTGCATCCAGTTTTTGCTACAGTATCGACAAAATTTAGCATTTCATCATAAGATTGCATGTCATCAATCCCGATTCGATGTTTTACCGTGACGGGTATATCAACGGCATTACGCATTTCAGCGATACACTCAGCGACTAAATCTGGTTCAGCCATCAGGCAGGCGCCAATTTTGTTATTTTGCACGCGGTCGCTTGGACAGCCCACATTTAAATTGATTTCATCATAGCCCCAGTCTTGCGCCATTTTGCTACAGGAGGCAAGTTCTTTTGGGTTTGAGCCACCGAGTTGTAGAACAATTGGATGTTCTTCATGGTTATAGTCCAAATGACGATTTGCCCCACCATAGATAATGGCACCTGTGGTGACCATTTCTGTATACAGAATGATGTTTGGATTAAACAAACGTGCAAAAAAACGATAGTCACGAGTTGTCCAATCCATCATCGGAGCGACCGAAATACGGGGAGTTAGAGATTGGAGCTCAGACATAAAGTAAACCTGAAAAGATGAAAAAAGCAGAGTGCGGATTATACGTGCTTTATTTTAAAATCTATAGTCATATTCAAAAGATAGAATTTGTAAAATAAATTAACGTCATGATGTTGCTAAGTATTCTTAAACTAAAAAATGAGATTTGGCGTTCTTAATTCAAAATTTATCAATTTGGCACAAACACATCAAAAATCAAATAGATTAACTCATTGAATATTTTGATTTAAGAAAAAGGGGCAGGTGTTTGGAGCCTATCTCACAAGCATTCTGTAATAATATGAACGATCACTGTGATCTATATAAAGTACCAGTTTTAGTCAGTAAAAGAGAAAGTAGGCTAATTGCGTATTTTCTCTTTTTTGATGTTAAAAATTTCAAATCTTGTCAGACGAGTCTAATGATTAAGTGGATTTATATTAGAGATAAAATAATGATATTCATCAGAGCTACCTATACTTAAAAATAATAACCAATATTAACATTGACTTGATTTTCCCATTGATTGCTTCCACCTGCTGCAAGACTCTGACTATAACTACTTCCGCCGATATATGGGCTATTTTTTCCAAATAGCCATTCCGTAGCAATATATAGGTTTTTCTTATAGGTAAATGCTGAGCCGAATACCCATTGATGGGAGTCTAAAAATGCTTTTTTTGACTTGTCATATAAGCTGTAATGCATATATACATTGAAATCATTAATATCTTTTACATTAAATTCGGGGATTTTATAGTTTAAATCTAAACTGTAGAGTCTCCCTTCATTGGCGACATTGAAAGTTCCATCATAGGCGCCAAAAGTAGTTTGATCGTAAGGAGTATCAATATGATTGAACAAGCCGACGAACTTCAGACCTAAACGACCTTTGTTTATACCATAATGCAAAGCATAGATGCTTCTATACCCATCTTTATCTTCAGTCAGTTTTGACTTCAATTGAGCATAATATCCAGATATACCATAATTGGATGACCAATTTTCATACTGCTTAGAATAGTTATAATGTAAGGCAACTGCATCTTGTTCTTTATAAGAGGTACCATTGTCTAGATTTTTATCGGCAGGGATAATTTGATTAGAATAATAAGCACCTTGACTTGTTCCTTTTCCTTTCCAAGGATTGGTTGCATAGTAAGCTGCATAAATATCGTAATTGTCTTGCTTATAATGATATTTAGCGCCTACACGATATAAGTCTTCAATTCCTGCGATATAAGCCAGCGACTCAATAACGGTACTGGTGTAATAGGGTTGAAGACCAATAGGAACTTGATTTAAACCGACTTGAACTGATTGTTGTGAATCTACCGTATATTCAAGATACGCTTTTTTAGTGAAGTTAATATCGCCAATATGCTCTGTATAGTCATAGGTATATGCTCCACCTAAAAATCGATGCTCTATGTGACCAGAGAGTTGGTCATAATAAAAATCAAGTTTCACTATGGCAGTATCAAAACTTAACTTTCGAATATCTCGATCTGGATCATAATCAAAGCGCATACGTATAGCTCCACCAAGTTCTAAACGGTTTTGGATGGTATGTGTCTTATCCGCTATTTCGTCAGCATAACTTGGCGCATTCATCAGTGTGAATGTACAAAACAAGATAAGGGCTGAAAAAGTTTTAAATTGAAGTATCTGAGTAGATAAAACACAGCTCATCAATGCTGATATATTTAATAAAGTTTGCATATTTCATCCTTGAATATATTAGATCTGCCTTTGAATGACAAAACTTATCTTCTCGGTAAATCGAGTGTTCTTTAAATTATACTTTTTAATTTTAAGAGCAGTTTTTCCCGACTAAATCCAGTTTAGTCGGGAGAGGGAATATCTACCTACTCAACAGGTTTGTCATAGAAAAAAGTTTTAATAATTGAAAGCAGTTGCAGCATAAAGATAAATAGCACACAGAAGCCGCCACATACAGCTAAATATTTAATGCCATCAATTCCTTGACTACCACCGCCGAATGCGCTCATGATGATTGCAATCGAGCCAATCAAAACACCCCAGATAATACGTTGATAAGATGGTGCTTCCTCACCGATAGGGACATTTTTGCTACACATACCTGCGATTGTCGTCGTAATACTGTTGGCAGCAACAGCTGAAGAAAACAATGTTAAAACAAGGATTAGCGGTACAATGACAATACCTAATTTAAATGGGAGGTGTTGTAAGAAAGCCCATAGCCCCGAGACTGCACCATTATCCTTAATAATTTGAACTAAATCTAATGCTCCACTTTGTTGTAGATAAAGGGATGTGCCTCCCCAAACTGAAAACCAAATAAGGGCAAAACAAGAAGGTAGAATCCAGTTAACGATGATGAATTCTTTCAAGGTGCGTCCATACGCTATTAGTGCTAAGAACATTCCCATCAATGGTGCATAAGCAACCCATACCGCCCAATCAAACAAAGTCCACCACTGGGTTAAGGCTGGACCGCCAATATCAATTGGATCAAGACCCCAGAGAAAAAAGTTATCTAACCAAATCGCCATACCTGCGGTGGATGATCTGAGGATATAAAATGTTGGACCAGTGATAAATAATAAAATAAGTAGGAAATATAAAACTTTAGACTTGATACTTGCTAAAACTTTAAAACCTTTATCTAGTCCTAAATAAGAGGAAAAGGTAAAAAGGAAAGTGGTCAATGCACCCAAAAATATCCATAAAATTGTGGTTGCATGGTATCCGTAAGCAACTTTTAAACCAGTTACAACAACAGTTAAGCCTGTACCTAGACCAGATGCTAAGCTTAAAATAATAGCCATCGTTGCAAGAACATCAATAATATCTGCAATAATCCGATTCTGCGCGTATTTTCCCAGTAATGGTTCCAGAGTTGCTGCAATGGATAAGCCTCTTTTCTTGTTGTAGTACATATAAGCAGCGATTAAACCTGATAGGGTGTACATTGAATAAGGAATAAAACCCCAATTATAAAATACACGATCAAGACTCCAAATAGCAGCTTGATGTGTGAGTGGTTCCACACCAACCTGATTCAGTTCGCCATAAACGTTCCCAAAATAAATAATGGGTTCGTTAACGCCATAGGTAATTAGCCCTGTTGCAACACCACTACTTAGTGCCATTGCGAACCATCTTCCAAAACTAGTGCTTGCTTTAGCGTCTTTTCCTCCAATACGGATATGTCCATACCGTGATATCAGTAAGATTCCAACCAAGATAAGCGAAATCATTGAAATCCATTGGTATAGCCAGCCAAAGTTTTGGAGAGACCAGTTAAAAAAATCCTTTGTTAAACTGATCAAAAAATTACTATGTAAGATGCCAATAATCACTGAAGAAGAAATTAATAAAAATAAGGGAATAAAGACTCCCTAACGTATAGTTTTAATCTCTTGAGAAACATTTTCCATATACTCATCCTTTTGTATTTGGTGGAAATCAATTCAATACATGTCAGCAGTTAATCTATGTATTGATTGTTTTTTACTCAGATTAAACATTACATGCTTTAGCATGTATATACAACTAAAATTTTAAATTTAACTCATTGTTTTTTATTGAATTAAAATAATTTGAATGAGCGGGGCTGTGACCAAATTAAATGAATAAATGGCTAGATATTTTTTGAGCTTTGATATTTTTTCTACGATTGAAACTAGAATAATAATTGCATTTAAATATAAAATTTGAATGCTTTCATTATTTAATCTAATTTTTCAATTTTATCTTCAATCATTTTTAAAAGTACGCCATCGTGAATCATTCCTTTGATTTCATTAATAAAGCTGTAAAAATAGGTATCTTTATCTGAGATTTTGATACGTTTTTCTAAGGCTAGAATAACTGCCTGCATTGGAGGGCTTCGTCTTTTATTTTTTGGTAAAAAATGATGAGCGTAATAACCTGATAATAATTCAATGGCTAGAATATATTCCAACTTATCAACTATCGATATCGCTTTTTTTGCAGCGTTGTAACCCATTGCGACATAGTCTTCTTGGTTACCACATGTGGGAGTATTATCAATCGTTGAAGGGTGAGATAGAATACGCATATCATTTAAAAGCGCAGCTTGGGTGTATTGTGGGATCATCAATCCTGAATTTAAGCCAGGTTTTTGAATGAGGAAATAGGCAAATCCAGATAGGTGTCCATCAATTAAACGATTGTTCCTACGTTCAGACATCTTCGCTAAATTTGTTGCTGCAATTGCCGCTGTATCCATTGCTATGCCAACATAAGATGAGTCAGGATTACAGGCAGAAATGACTTCTTGCTGGTTTTGATCATGCCAAATGATCGGATTATCGCAACAAGCATTCATTTCAATTTCGATTGTGATTAATGCATCATTCAGAACTTTTTTTACAGCACCATGAAGTTGAGGTATGCATCTGAGCGAAAGTGCATCTTGTAATTTTGTAGGATGTCTGAGTTGAGCCAATTCTGAATCTTTCAATAAACGTCGAATATTAGATGCAGTTTGTGCTTGCTCTGGGTGAGGGCGTACATTCATTACCCGTTCATCAAAAGCAATTAGAATTCCTTCAAGTGACTCTAGGCTTAGAGCTGCAATAATATCAGCAGATTTAGCAGCATTTTGCATATCATACAGTGCTAAAGCAGCAAGAGCAGTGGTTGAGGTTGTGCCAGAAATTAATGCTAAACCTTCTTTGGCTTGTAATTTAATAGGTCGTATATTTTCCTCATTGAGTACTTCTTGAGCCGAACGCAATTCTCCATTTTTATAAAGTTTCCCTCGTCCTGTTAGTGTAAGTGCCAAATGCGCCTCGGGAGCTAAGTAGCCAACGGATCCTTCTCTCGGCATCCACGGAATTAAATTTAAGTTTAAAAATAAACGAATTTGATCTAATACTTCAAAACGTACACCACTATAACCTTGCCCTAAGTTTTGTAGAATCATCAGCATACAGGCACGAACTTGTTCTTGGTTTAGGGGGTCACCCACAGAAACAGCATGTGATAAAATTAAATTTTCTTGTAATTCTGCTGTTTGTTGTGGCGATATTTTTTCTGAACAGAGCGCACCAAAACCTGTGGTAATTCCATACATAGGTTCATCTGTTGACATCATGATATCTAGGACGCTACGTGATTTTTTTACACGTGCAACATAGTTTTCTGAGAATTCAAGTTGGGTCTTAAAACGAGCAACTTGAATAAATGTGTTGAGATCAATTTTGTCACCTAATTGAATGTTCATTGTTTCATCCTGATACGTTGTTTTCTGCCTGTAATCCCTGCATTTTCTTTTTAGAATGTTAGAGAAAAGCATTTCCATCGCTTTTCATTAAGGGAATTTACTTCCCAACATAACATAATGTATTTACTTGTATAGACATATTTATACTAGATTAAATTTAATTTTAAAAACATTTTTAATATTTTTTATACAAGACAGCTAAAATTTTATTTAATTCAGTAGATGTTGAAGATTGAGAGCCGCTATTGTTACTAGAACTATTTCATAATGCTGTTCCAGCTTCATGATTTACAGTTTGTGAATTTACAGGTCCATTTGGAGTAGAAATTGTATTAATCATTGCCAAATGTTTGAATCCAAACATTACAAACGAACTTATTCCTTCATTTCAAATTCACAACATATAAAGTGTGACCTCGACAAAAGCGAATAAAATTAGAATTTTCTAATAGAAAACTCCTCACAAGTTGATGATGTTATTCAAGTTGCTCAGTATTTGATAAATTGCGAATCTGCATGGATGAAACAGTCAGAATTGATACAGACTTAACTGATATACTTCACCTTATAGCCAGATAAAAACAACAGCCTTAAATATCCCACAATTCAGATTTTTATAGTCATATATAAATACTTCAATCTTTTTTAAGATTGATTCATGGACTTGTATTAAGGCGTTGTTACAATAACAAGCCGCACGTTAGCACTTTCCCAGAAGTACCCAACATTAGCTTAGTACCACAAAAACATACATTTAACCTAAACCTTCCTTGAAAAGATATTGATGACATTCTGCAAATGTTTTTGCATGGCTTTATATGCCGCTGCTCCATCTTGGCTCTGGATTGCTGCCATGATTTCTTGATGTTCATGCTGAGATCTTAATGGCATATCTTCAGGGGTATATAAACTACGCATACGACTGAACAGCTCGGTATATTGTTTCCCGAGCAAATATTTCAGAAAAAAAGAAAAAGCGCTATTTTGACTCGCTTCAGCAATACGAATATGAAATAAACGATCACCAATATGCTCGCTAGAATGTTCCAGATTATCTCGAACATTCATAAAAAATGCTTCTTTAATCTCTTCTAATTGTTCATCCGTACGATGCTTTGCTGCCAGTTCTGCAAGATAGGGCTCAATCTGCAAACGGGCTTCTAAGACTTCAAATGGCGTAACCGCGGAATCTTCTTTTAAATGAGGAATCAGCAAAGGATGTATATTGGTATTAAAACCCGTTTGTTCTAAATCCTGATCTTGTTGATCTTTAATGACATAGACACCACTCCCCAGTTTTACTTCAACAATTCCATTCACTTCAAGCGCAATGATTGCTTCACGTACTGAGGTACGACTTACACCTAACTGCTGCGCAAGATCTCGTTCAGGCGGTAACTTTGAACCTAACTGATAAATTCCATTCTTTATATCATCTTGAATCTTATTAAAGATATTTTGATAGAGACGAGTTTGAGTCATAAATTTCAACTTTTACAAAAATTGGTCTTGCCAAAACACTTTTGATCAATTAAATTGACTAGACCAATTAATTGGTCTAGTCAATTTGGCGTTTACCATAGTATAAAGTAAAAAGCAGGGACGAAGGAATGAGATTGATAAATAAAACGTGTGTGATTACGGCAGCTGCTCAAGGAATTGGTAGAGCCACTGCATTAAGCTTTGCAAAAGAAGGTGCAAGGGTCATTGCTACGGACATTAATTTAGAACTGCTTGAAGAACTCAAAAGCCATTCTGACAATATTCAAGTGGAATATTTAGATATTACTAATCGTCAGCAAATTATTGAATTTTCAAAAAAATATCAGCAAGTTGATGTGTTGTTCAATTGTGCTGGTTGGGTTCCTGCAGGTTCAATCTTAGAATGTGATGAAACACAATGGCAGCGTGCTTTTACGATGAATGTCGATTCGATGTACCACATGATTCAGGCTTTTTTACCCACAATGTTAAAAAGTGCCACTGCTTCAATCATCAATATGTCATCTGCGGCATCAAGTATTAAAGGTGTACCGAATCGCTTTTCCTATAGTGTCACTAAAGCTGCAGTTATTGGTATGACCAAATCGATCGCAGCAGATTTTATCGGTCAAGGAATTCGTTGCAATGCGATCTGTCCGGGAACTGTAGACTCTCCATCACTACATGATCGTATTGAAACCCAAGCCAAAGAGCAAAATAAAACCATTGATGAAGTTTATGCTCAGTTTGTTGCTCGCCAACCGATGGGAAGAGTTGGTAAGGCCGAAGAAATAGCTGCATTAGCGCTTTATCTGGCAAGTGATGAATCCTCATTCACAACTGGAACCATCAATATGATTGATGGTGGTTGGTCAAATTAATTTTCAAACAGATCTAGGATAGAACAATGAAATTATTAAGATATGGTGTAAAAGGACAAGAAAAGCCAGGAATCTTAGACCCACAGGGACAAATTCGGGATTTGTCTTCAGTGGTTCAAGATATCAATGGTCAGGTGCTCGCCACCGAGTTAGATAAGATTCGAAATCTGGATCTATCGAGCCTGCCTTTGGTTGCCGAGGATGTGCGCCTTGGTGCATGTGTGGGTAATATTGGTAAATTTATCTGTATTGGTTTGAATTATTCTGATCATGCCGCGGAAACAGGTGCAGAAGTTCCTGCTGAACCAGTGATTTTCAATAAATGGACCAGTGCAGTGGTTGGACCAAATGATGATGTGGAAATCCCAAAGCATTCATTCAAAACCGATTGGGAAGTTGAGTTGGGTGTCGTTATTGCTAAAGATGGTCGTTACATCAGTAAAGAACAGGCAATGGACTATGTTGCAGGTTATTGTGTGATTAATGACGTTTCAGAGCGCGCATTTCAGCTTGAAGGCACAGGGACTTGGGACAAAGGCAAAGGTTGCGACACTTTTGGTCCAACAGGTCCATGGCTCGTGACCAAGGATGAGATCGAAAATCCACATCAGTTAAAAATTTGGTTAGAGGTGGATGGTCATCGTTATCAAGATGGCAGTACCAATACCATGATTTTTGATATACCCACCATTGTGAGTTATTTAAGCCAGTTTATGAGTTTACAGGCCGGTGATGTGATCTCTACGGGTACGCCACCTGGTGTAGGGCTTGGGCAAAAGCCACCTGTGTATTTAAAAGCAGGGCAAGTGATGCGATTGGGTATTGAGGGATTAGGCGAACAACAACAGAACGTTGTGAATGCTGAATAAGCCAGATTTATCTGAATAGATTTAATTTTTAAGTTACACAAACAAGGCATTTAAATTCGATGCCTTAGGAAGACTTGTCTTTAAAAAAGCTCAGCATTTAAAAAGGAATAGGAATGTTAAAGATAACGGATTTAGAAGTATTGGATATTCGTTTCCCCACTTCACAGCAATTGGATGGTTCAGATGCGATGAATCCAGATCCAGATTATTCAGCTGCCTATGTCATCTTAAAAACGGATCGTCCAGCGCTGACAGGACATGGTCTCACATTTACCATTGGTCGTGGTAATGAAATCTGCTGTGCAGCAATTGAAGCGATGCGCCATCTGGTGGTTGGTCTAGATATTGATGAGATTAAGAAAAATCCTGCCTTGATGTGGCGACATTTAACTTCAGATAGTCAACTCCGTTGGATTGGACCAGACAAGGGTGCGATGCATCTAGCGACTGGCGCAGTGGTAAATGCGATTTGGGATTTATGGGCAAAAAGTGAAGCTAAACCGGTTTGGAAACTGGTTGCGGATATGACCCCTGAACAATTAGTAAACTGTATTGATTTTCGTTATTTAACTGACTGTATCACGCCTGATGAAGCTTTGGACTTATTAAAGTCGAATGAAATTGGTAAAGCGCAACGTGAGAAAACTTTACTTTTAGAAGGTTATCCTTGTTATACGACTTCAGCAGGTTGGTTGGGGTATAGCGATGAAAAACTTGCGCGACTTTGCCAAGAGGCTGTGGATGAAGGCTTTAACTATATCAAATTAAAAGTAGGTCGCGATGTTGAGGAAGATAAACGTCGGGTCAAAATTGCACGTGAGATCATTGGTCCTGATCGTCACTTAATGATTGATGCCAATCAGATTTGGGAACGTGAGCAAGCCATTGAGTGGGTGAAGCAACTGGCATTTTCCAATCCATGGTTTATTGAGGAACCGACTTCACCCGATGATGTCGAAGCGCATCGTGCAATCCGATTTGCGATTCAGCCGATTCAAGTGGCGACAGGTGAAATGTGCCAGAATCGCATCATGTTTAAACAATTTATTATGCGTGAAGCGATTGATATTGTTCAAATTGATGCTTGTCGCATGGGTGGAATCAATGAAGTGCTAGCAGTATTGCTCATGGCAGCAAAATACAAACTCAAAGTTTGTCCGCATGCAGGTGGCGTAGGGCTGTGTGAATATGTTCAGCATCTTTCTATGATTGATTATTTATGGTTCTCAACCTCAAAAGAAGGTCGTGTCACAGAATACGTGGACCATTTGCATGAGCACTTTATCGATCCTTGTGTGATTCAAAATGCAGCTTATATGCCTCCAACTCTTGCAGGCTTCTCAATTGAAATGAAGCCAGCATCTATTGAGAAATATAGATTTAAGGGCTGATAGGCTGAATTTTTCAGTGACAAAAGTGATTCATGCTAAAGGAATGTAGCATGCAAATACGGTGAGATCAGCCTGATACACGAGAGTTAGACTCTAGTATCACAGGGCATGATTCACAAAGTAAAACGCGCTGATTTGTGGTTTTATCGTGGATGAGTTTTTAAGGATGATTTTACAGTTCATCCATTGAGAAAAGAATGAAACTGCATAAAGCCACAAGGAGTATATAAGTGATTGATAGCCATATTCATTTTTGGAAATACAATCCAGTTGAATTCCCTTGGATGACGGATGATTTAAGCGCCATTGCAAAAGACATGTCTCCTGAAGATTTGTTCATGCAATTGCCTGCCAGAATAGAAGGTTTGATCGCTGTTCAGGCAAGACCGTCTTGGGAGGAAAATGAATATCTGAATGGACTGGCAGAGCAACATTCGATTATCAAAGGCATTGTGGCATGGTTTGATTTTAAAAAAGACGCTGAAATGCAGTTGGAAAAATTCAAACAAAATAAGCGGATAAAAGGCTTTCGTCACATGCTTCAAGATGAGCCTGATCCTACAGCCTATATGTTGAACAACCACCAATTTAATCTGGGCGTAGAAAAAATTCAGCAAGCTGAGTTGCTTTATGGTGTTTTGATTCATCAGAAAGATTTGGATGCAGCCGTAAAATTTTCCCAACGACATGATCAATATGCGTTGGTGATTGATCATTTAGCCAAGCCACAGATCTATTCCAGTGATGGTTTTACTGTGTGGAAAAAGAACATGAAAGAATTAGCCGCATTAGCACATGTGAACTGCAAAATTTCAGGTTTGGTGACAGAGGCGGGTGCACACTGCAAAGCACAAGATTTTCAAGCCCACCTTGATATTGCCTTAGAACTCTTTGGTCCTGAACGCTTGCTTTGGGGATCGGATTGGCCTGTTTCTTTTGCGACCCATCGCTATGACACATTGTTGGCATTTTGGGATGAATGGACACGCAACTGGAGTGACTCAGAACGTAAACAAGTCGAAACAGATACACCTAAACGCTTATATAAGCTATGAAATTTAAAAGATTTTAAATGTAGGAGATAGGAAAGATGGATTTACACCTCAAAAATAAAGTCTTTATCGTTACAGGTGGTGGTGCCGGAATTGGTGGGGCAATTTCATTATTACTGGCACAAGAGGGTGCAACGGTTGCCATTTTTGGTCGTTCAGCCCTGAGTTCAGAATTCGAAGCATCTTTACAGGAAACACAGACGAACTACTCCTTTCATCAACTGGACTTGACCGATGAAAAAGCCTGCCAAGAAAACGTTCAGAAGGTTATTGATTTATATGGACGTCTAGATGGCTTAGTCAACAATGCTGGAATAAATGACAATGTCGGACTTGAAGACAGTATTGATGCGTTTAGAAAGTCCTTAGATAAAAACCTGATTCATTATTTTACAATGGCGCACTTTTGCATACCGCATCTCAAACAAAGCAAAGGCAGCATCGTCAATATCGGCTCTAAAGTTGCAGTCACAGGGCAGGGACATACCAGTGGTTATGCAGCAGCAAATGGCGGTCGATTGGCTTTGACACGAGAGTGGGCTGCGCAATTTAAAGATGATGGGGTGAGGGTCAATGCGGTTTTACCTGCTGAAGTCATGACACCACTGTATCAACGTTGGGTGGATAGCTTTGATAACCCGACCCAGAAATTAGCACAAATTACCCAAAATATTCCGTTTGGTCATCGTATGACGACGACCCATGAAATTGCAGATACCACGGTATTTTTACTGTCTGATCGTTCCTCGCATACCACTGGACAACTTTTATATGTTGATGGCGGTTATACCCATTTAGATCGTGCCTTAGATCAAGATTAAGACAGATATGCCGAAAACTGGAGCGAAAGATGAAACGCTATTGTTTGGCTTTAGACCTTGTGAACGATGCTGAAAAGATCCAGCAATATCAACAGTATCATCAAAAAGTATGGCCAGAAATCACCACCAATATTCGCAATCGTGGTGTGTTGGATATGCAGATTTGGCAAGTCGAAAATCGCCTTTTTATGATTATGGAAACCACTGACGATTATGACGCTGACCTAGCACAAAGTGTTGCAGTTTCAGAACCGAAAAATCTTGAGTGGGAAACTTTGATGTCGCAATACCAGCAAGTACTGCCAAGTACAAAACCTGGTGAAAAATGGATCGAAATGGAAAAAATATTTGATCTAAAACAATAATCCGAATGATATAAGGAATTCAGCCATGAAGGCAAAAATTACAGAACCCCAATTTAGGATGGGGTTGATATTGGTCACGACACTCTTCTTTATGTGGGGATTGTCGTATGGTTTGGTCGATGTTTTAAATAAACATTTTCAGGAAGCTTTGCATATTTCTAAAGCACAATCGGGGCTGATTCAGGCTGCTTATTTTGGTGCCTATTTTGTGATTGCTCTACCTGCAGGTTTATTTATTGAAAAAAGAGGTTATAAAGCAGGGATTATTCTCGGTCTTTCCCTTTATGCAATCGGGGCGCTGCTCTTTGTTCCTGCGGCTAATATGATGACATTTAGCTTTTTCCTATTTGCATTATTTGTACTGGCTCTAGGATTAGGATGTTTGGAAACGGCTGCAAATCCTTACTCATCTGCATTGGGAGATCCGTCGACTGCTGAACAGCGGCTTAATTTATCTCAGTCTTTTAATGGCTTGGGACAATTTTTTGGTCCGTTGATTGGAGGTTTGTTCTTCTTTAATTCGGTTGAAGGTGACAGTGCTGCAAGTTTTGATGCTGTGACTTATACCTATGTCGGTATTGCTGCAATTGTTATTGTTTTGATTGTATTTTTTGCTAAAGCAAAACTTCCTGATCTACGTGAAAACGAAGCGAAATTGGATGCAGCCAATCTTCAAAATAATAGTGCATCGATGTGGTCACATTCAGAATTTAAATTTGGTGTTATTACGCTGTTTTTCTATGTCGCAGCACAGGTTGGCGTAGGTGCATTTTTTATTAACTTGGTGGTTGAAACTTGGCCACAGAGTTCAAGCCAACAAGGCGCATATTTCTTATCTATTGCCATGCTGGCTTTTTTGATCGGGCGATTTGTCAGTACTGGCATCATGTCGAAAATCTCCGCGAATCATTTGTTGTTGATTTATGCCGTAATTAACAGTGTGCTGTGTGTCGTGATTTTATCTGGCGCTGAATATATTTCAGTGATTGCAGCGATTGGCATCTTCTTCTTTATGTCGATTATGTTCCCGACCATTTTTGCGATGGGTGTTAAGAATCTCGGTTCTAAAACAAAAATCGGCAGCTCATTTATGATCATGGCGATTGTGGGCGGTGCGATTATGCCTTTTTTCATGGGGAAATTGGCTGATCACTATGGAACACACATTGCCTATGTATTGCCATTGATCTGCTTCCTAATCGTAATTTTTTATGCGAAAAGCTACCAAAAAATCACACTGGCACAAGTCAATTAATAACCGAATTTTATCGCATTGAACGCGATAAATAAGAGAAAACCGCCATTTAATCATAAGGGCGAAGATAAGATCATTAAGGACAATATCATGAAAATTCAAAATGGAAGTCGTAGAAAAGTACAACTCACAATCATTGCATTATCAAGTGGGTTAACGATGAACGCTGCAATCGCAGCAGATGCTTTTCGTGTAGATAGCCCGTGGATGTTTGGAGATTGGAACGGTAAAAGAACCCAGTTAAAAGATCAAGGCTATGACTTTAATGTGGGGTATACAGGTGAGTTTGCAGGTGTCATGAGTGCTGATCGTGATGGCAAGGGCAATGCTTATGCAGATCAATGGGCTTTTGGTGCAAACTTTGATTTAAATAAGATATTGGGGTGGCGTGATACAGAAGCAAAAATTGTCATCACCCATCGTGGTGGAAAAGCACTCAATACCGAAGCCGATGTCATGGCGCCACAATTTAACCAGACGCAAGAAGTATATGGTCGAGGTCAAACTTGGCGTTTAACGGACCTCTGGATTAAAAAGAAATTTGTTGATCAGCGTTTGGATATCAAGTTGGGACGCTTTGGTATTGGTGAAGACTTTGCTGGATTTGATTGTGAATTTCAAAACCTTGCTTTATGTGGTGGTCAGGTTGCAAACTGGGCTGGAGATCAATGGTACAACGGTCCTGTGAGCCAATGGGCAGGGCGAGTTAAATACAATATTCATCCAGAATTAGCCGTTCAAATGGGAATATATGAACGCAATACTGTTAACGCCAATGCGACTACGGCAAGTGATGGTTTTAATTTAAGTACTGATGGTTCAGATGGTGCTGTGATTCCATTGGAAATTGTCTGGCAACCGAAAAAAACCAGTGCAAATTTAAGTTTACCGGGAGAATACCGACTTGGTTACTTTACCAGTACTGTGGACACACAGAATGTACAGGTGGATTATTCAGTTCCGGGAATTTCCCAAAAGTTTGATGCTGATAATCATAAATGGGCGGCTTGGCTTTCAGCAAAGCAGCAATTGACTCGTCACCATGGCGATGAATCTCGTGGTTTGACCTTGATGGGACAAGCGACATTTTATGATGATAAAACCAGTGCCTATAGTGATGCGCAAAATATTGCAGTGGTCTACAAGGGATTATTTGATGCTCGCCCAAGCGATGAAATTGGAATTGGTTTAGCGAGGATTGGTGTAAATACAGATGCAATAAAGTTTAAAGGCAAAGTCAACAATGAAAAGTTTGATGATGAGTTGGATGCAGAAATTTATTATGGCTTAAAAGCCGCTCCTTGGTTAACAGTGCGTCCAAATATTCAATATGTCAAAAATATTGGTGCCAATAAAGCCTATGGTGATGCGTGGGTAGGTGGCGTGAAATTTAATATGAATTTCTAATGCTGCACTACTTTAAATTTTGTTGTTATTGAAAATAGAAAAGTTACCTTGAATCATAGCGTTGTCGGGTTGTGATTAAAATAGGTAACTTTTTCTTTTGTTACGCCATATGAATTTTTATATTTGGCTATATTGACCTTTTTAAGATATAACATGAAAGCCAATTGAATCTGAGTCATTGTTTTCTAAAATTGTTTTGATCACATTGTCTAGCTTGATCATTATTGGTGTAAATTATGATTTACTAGATTCCAGTCCATTTTAAATTGTATATCCTGTTATGACGGCTCAAACATTTTCTCAGGCAAATTCACGCTATCAAAGTATTTTTGAGACTTTGCAAAATGTGATTCGCAGTCATACGCTTTCCACTGGCGTTGTTCTGTTAGAAGGACCGCTCTCGAATATTTTTAATACTAGCCGTGTTCCTGTTCGTAAGGCATTACAACTTTTATTTGATCAACAATTAATTTCACGTTTTGAAGGTCGAGGTTATTTGGTTAACCCAGAACAATCAAATGATATTGAACCGATTAGACTGGAGATCACTCGAGAATTATTGGGGCTAGCATCTGATGAGGACATTATTGATACCCGTTTATTAAGCGATAAAGTCTATGATGAGCTGTATCAATGCATATCTTATATTATTTTACATGGACACTATCGACTTGATGAACAGCGCATTGCTGAGCATTTTAATGTGGGACGCAATGTTGTACGTGAGGCATTAAAAAGTCTACATTTACAAGGCTTAGTCGAAAAAGAGGCATACGGAGATTGGCTTGCTGGTCCATTAACTGCACAAAGCGTAATCGAAAACTATGAACTGCGCTTAATTCTTGAACCATTGGCGCTAAAAGCCAATATTCATCATATTTCTTATGACGATATTCAGCAGATGTTAAATCGTATTCGCTATGCACAAACCCATAAACAGGATGTGAATGCCTCATTGATCCAACAGATTGAAGCTGATCTGCATCAAACCTTGTGCAATATCAAATGGCATAATCAGAAAATGGCAAATATTTTATACAATGCGCAGAGCTCTATTTTGATTAGCCGAGTGATCCATGATGCGATTCATCTGAGCAATTATGAGTTGATGTTAGAAGAACATAACGCAATTCTAGAAGCCTTGTTGTGTGGCTCGATAGATCAAGGCTTGGAATATTTAGAAAAGCATTTGATTAATGCAAAAAAGCGTTCGGTTGAATATTTAAAAGTCTTTTCAATTATTCCTGAACCGAATATTCCTCCATATCTAGAAAGAATTTCCTAATCATTTAAATGGAATAGCGATCGTAGCCTAGTGTTGCATCAAGTTTTTCCATTTTCTGACTAAGTAGTTGTGTTCATCCATAACAGAATTCCAGACTCCGATATGCCCCATTCTTTCTATATAGGAACCGCCTTGGCGCAGCATACCTTTTTTAATTAAAGGTTGTTGATCAATTCCCATTAACGCTTCCGCAGCAGGTTTACCCATATACCAAAAATCCCATTCAGCCGAGCTTAAATATTCTCGTGCTCGCAGTGGATTGGAAATATACATGCCTTGTCTTGCCATCATGGCACCTGCCCAACCATCAAGCCACCAGTTGAGATACGCATAAGCATGATCTTTCATTTGTCCCTGCAAATTTCGAGATAATGCCAATCCGCCAAACCAAGCACGGTATCCTTCTACAGGTTTTGCAATTTTAAAATCTCGTTTTGCTTTTAGTAATTTGATCAGTGCGGGGTACCATAAACTGCCGATATGAATATTTTGATCGACAATTAAATTATAAGCATGTGCATCATCAGCCCAAAAATCTTTGAAATGTTGTTGCTGTTTAAGCTCAAGTAAGATTGAAGTCAATTGATCAATTTCAGATAAAGATAAATTACCTATATCTTTAAACTGCAATTGACCCGAACCCTGTACTGCCATTGCTAAATCGAGTGCACCAATCGCAGCATCGTTTTGTACCGTGACACAACCATTCCAATTTTGCTCTAATAGCCATGCCCAACTTTCGGGTTGATCATGTAAGTTTTTAGGTAAAAATTTTGGAAAATAAATAAAACTGTCTACATTGTGGGTAAGGGGAAGCATGCTGATATATTCAGATTCCTGACTACTCAACGTACCATCTTTTTGTACATATAATCGTTGACTTGGAACGCCACCTTTTGCCAACGGTTGATCAGCAAGTAAAGTTCCTTTCTTTGCTAAATCATTGACTTCATCCCAGCGGTGAATTTTCTTAATTTCTATGGGCTGAATGGACCTGACTGGCCAAACAAAATCAATATTATGGAACCATTGATCATAAAGGTCATATTGATCTGGATTTAATACTGCAATACGTTGTGCGGTTTGAGGGTCGTGAATTTGATATTCAATATCAAAACCAAGATCTATTTCAGCTTGTTTTCTTATTGCTTCAATTAGGGTGACTGAAGTACCTAAGACCCTTAAAGTCGGTTTAGATGATGTTTTCAAAGTATGCATTATCCTGCTTTTTTAGGGACAAACGACCATTACAAACGTTGTCTTTAAACCAAAAATATGATTTAAAACCCTTAGAACTGATCATCATGATCAAGCTTAAGTATTGTATATGCTGATTTTACTTTTTTGTAAATGACAGGCTTTTGCTGACTATAACTTAGCTTTAAGTTAAAACGTAGTGTATACAAGTCACTACGTTTTAACTTGGTGGAGTGCTGTTGAAGCCATGTTAAAAGTTTAGATTAAACTTTAACCCAGCTACCCAGGCATCACCCTGATTTTTATTTGCGCCAATACGGTCAATATATTGCAGGTTGGGGCGCACTTTAAGCCACGGTGTTGCGAGCAGACTATAATACAATTCAGCATTGATCTCGTTATTCAAATGGGGATTTTGCCGACTGTCGACAGCAATTCGTGATATACCTAGCCCAATTTCATCTTGTTTACGCTGATCAAATAGACCTTTATAAGTCACAGCAAGTGTTTCTGCATCATTAAAAATACTGGTTTTATTGTCATAAACAGCAACTTGCCCCATCAATGTTAAACCTCGATTTACATCGCCAGCATGGCTTGTTAACTGTTGCTTGGCTGAAATCCAAGTCCCGTTCTTATGTTCTTTACGATCGTTTTGGATTTGCACGTTTGTTACATCAGCTGTGCTGTAGTAATAACCTAAACGATATTCACCAGCCAAGTTTTGAATTAAATTTTCAGATTTCCAAATCAGCTCTATTGGAAGCAGTGCGCCCTTGGAACCATCTGTACTCAGGTTAAAGCCTTTGCTTCTTTTTAGATTTTCAGGATTGTATTCATAGACACCAACTTGCGCTGATAAATTTGGAGAGATATTCCATTTAACACGAGTTGCCCATTGGCTTACAGGACCGTTATACCATTGATCTCCTGACCAATGTCCAATTTGACCTGCACATAGAGCAAGATTTTGAAATTCACAATCAAAACTGGCAAAGTCTTCTCCTTCACCAAATCGTCCGATTTTTACATCTAACTTCTGGTCGAAGAATTTCTTTTTAATCCATAAGTCCGTTAAACGCCATGTTTGTCCTCGACCATACACTTCTTGAACTTGACTGATATGTGGAGACAACACCTGTGACTTATTTTCAACTTGCTGACCTGAGCGATAAGTAATATTGATCAACGCTTCAGTATCGTTCCAATCCAAAATTTTATTTAAGTCAAAATTTCCCAAAAAGCTCCATTGATCTGCATAAGCCGAGTCTTTTTCACTACTGATTTGGGTATCAAGTACGGTTGCACCTTGCCCCGTATAACTTATGCCAAAATCATAGCCTTTTTCAATTAAAGCTGTACGTTGACCTTGTCCATCGCCCAACATCCATGGGCTGTCACTTGCAAAAGCATTTTTTGCATAAATAGATGATGTTGATGATAATCCTGCGAATGTAATTGCCCATACGATTTTTTTCATTTTTTGCACCTTATTTTTGAGTAACTCATGTTCTTTTCTCGATAAAAAAAACAGAAGATTTAAACGTTCAGTATCCCTACTTTATGAATTGTTTTAGTCCATGATGGCTCCTTAAACTTTGCTCTATTTATTTTTTAGAAGTCGTGTGAATTCTGAGAAAACTGAAAATTTGGGTCTATAAAAAAAGGCTTTTTAGCCAAATCAAGACGCAGAAACCCTATTCCATGCTTTAAAAAACATAGAACTCTAAATGCTTTAGTAATTAACTTAGTTCAGCTTTTCCATAAAAATTTGAAATGACTTTTTTATCTGTTCAAGATCAACATGTCTCACAATCATGACAATACGTGAATAGTGATCTTCCCACGGCCATTGAGCTAAATGCTCTGGTGGGTATAAACAGTGTTGTACGCCGTGAATCAAAACAGGTTGGTCAAATTCAGTTAAGTTTAAAATCCCTTTTATCCGTAGAATATTTTCACCATATTGTTTGAGTAATAGATTTATCCATAGTCCGAATACCATCCAATCCAGTTTTGTTGTCCATTCCAGCACGCAACTTTGAGTCATTGCATGCTGGTCTTGTTGAGTTTTTAGAAAAAATTGCGGTCGTGAAAGATGTTGTTGCTGCGCTAAATCTTGAGAAAAAATGTCATCAACGCAATCAATTTGATTGATGGATTGAATATTCACTTCAGGGTGAAGCTGTTGGATTTTCTCAGATAAAAGCTGTTGTGTTGAAAGATCAACCCGATCAGTCTTACTCAAAATAATCTGATGTGCAGCAACGACTTGGGTTAACCATTCTGGATGCAACCTAGCCTGTAAATGACCTAACTCGGCATCAACAACCGTACTTAAGCCATGTACATAAAACTGATTTTTAATATGTGTATCATGATGAATTGTATTTAAAATCGCTGCTGGATTAGCTAAACCTGTGGTTTCAATAATGACACGCTTAAAATCTGGAATCTCTCCCTGTTTACGTTGTTGTAAGAGTTTTAACAAGCTATCTTTTAAATCGGTTAAAACACTGCAACACATACAACCATTGGCGAGCAAATAGGTATTCTCAGCGACTGTTTGTACCAACAGATGATCAATACCGACTTCACCCAATTCATTAATTAAAACGATCGTGCTGTCATTTTGTGTTTGTGTCAGTAGTTTTTTTATCAACGTGGTTTTTCCACTGCCTAAAAAACCAGTCACAATATGCACAGGTATCGTCATATTTATAAAGCCTCTAAATGTGATAACAGTCGAGGATCAAGAACATCTATTTTTTGCCCCGTTAATTGCTGGATTTCGTTCCATAATTGATCAAGCCCATTGGCAATACTTTGTTTGCCGGTAGGTGTTTGAATTAGATAATTCACGCCCTGAAAGTCAGTAATTGATAAGCGATAGGGTGCAGTAATGTGATTAAGCATTTTAATTTTACGTAAACGCTCTCGCCGTCTAGGCAGATCAGAACTTAGGCTGTCTGTCCAATCCTGTTGTTCACCTATCAATCCACATAATCCACACATTGCACTATTACTCCATTGATTAAGGCATCACATCGCCACTGTTTGGTCCGAGTGTCTGACCCACGTACAAATTACCGCCAGGATCCGACGCCAATAAAATTACGGTTGGCGCAATTTCTTCAGCTGTTCCAAAACGCCCCAAAGGTAATTGTTTGGCTTTTTCATCTTTCCAGCTTTGGCTAATACCATCGACCAGTGGTGTGGCGATTGGACCCGGTGCTATTGCATTGACCAATACATTATCTTTAGCGACTTCTTGAGCTAAAGATTTGGTAAAACCGATTACACCGGCTTTGGCTGCGCAATAATGTGCCAGTTCAATCCCGCCTTTAATCCCAAGTTGGGAGGAAATATTAATAATACGCCCCCATTTTTGCTTGATCATATGAGGTAAGGCCCGTTGACTGGTTAAAAACACACTGGTTAAGTCAATACGAAGCATGTCGTCCCACATTTTCTTGCTGAGTTCTGTACACGGGGCTTGGGTTAAAATGCCTGCGTTATTGACTAAAACATCTATTCCACCATAGGTTTCAACACAGCAATCCACAGTTTGATGCGCACCTTGTTCAGTGCCCAGATCTGCGATAATGGTGGTCACTTGCGTAGCAAATTGGCGGCAGAGCAGGGCAATTTGTTCTAGACCTTCAGCATTTAAATCGCATAACACCAAACGGCTATTTTGCTTAGCAAATGCTTGTGCAATCGCAGCACCAATACCACTGGCGGCTCCCGTCACCACAACACGACATTCATTTAATGGTTTCATGTATTCTTCCAATAAAAAGAACAGCTTGACCTCATCAATAAATTTCAAAATCAAGCTTGTTCAACATATGAGTAGGGGGATTGTTGATTAATCAGGCCAACGAATGGTTAGCCCACCATCAACAATAATGCTTTGTCCTGTGATATAGCTGGCATCATCACTGGTTAAGAAGCGAACCAGTTTGGCAACTTCATCGGCACGACCGACACGTCCTAAGGGAATTTTCTGTCCAGCAAGTTTTAAACCTTCAGGACCAAGAGAATTTTGCGCATCTAAGGATTGTGGGGTTTCAATCAAACCGGGAATAACCGCATTACAACGAATTCCTCTAGGTGCCAATTCAACAGCCAAAGATCTACATAAGCCGGGGATACCTGCTTTGGCAGCAGCATAATGGCTATGTGCTTGCCAACCATAAACACCCCCTGCGATAGAGGAAATGGCAACCATTGCACCTGAACTTTGCATATATAGACTTGCTGCACGGAAGGTACGCATTACACCAGTTAAATCAACATTTAACATTTCATTCCATGCTTGATCTGTCATGTCGATGATTGAGCTTTGACGTAACAAACCTGCATTGGCAATCGCATAATCTAAGCGCCCAAAATGTGTTATTGCACTTTGTACTGCGCTTTGTACAGACTCAGTATCGGTCACATCTACTGCAACCATGACACATTGTCCGCCTGCCTCTTTGACCAGTTGTTCAGTGATGTTTGGGTCATGTGGATCTTTCTCAAAATAACCGCCAACTACTCGAATATTCTGTTTTGCATATGCAACAGCCAAAGCTTGTCCAATCCCACTGGCAGCTCCAGTAATAAATGCTACGGGAGTATTGTTTAAATTCATGCTCATTTCCTTATTTCACATCTTCAGGTTTTACATGGCGTGCCATAAGCATGACCAAACCAGACAAGAAGCAAGGTAGGGCACCAAACCAAATTGCCGCACTTGCCCAAGCTCCACCACCAGTGAGAATACTGGTGATACCTGCACCAGCTAAAATTGCACCGATCGGTCCCATCGCATGCACAATTGCGCCACCCGTTGCGCGTATGCGTGTTGGAAAAGATTCCCCCATAAAAAACAACATTGCAGAGTAAGGACCTGTTAAGAAAAATAAACCAACACTATAAAGGGCGACCACTGTGACCAGGTCATGAGAAGCAACGATCATGGCATAGAACGCCACACCACCACACATCCAACCCATGGCAACAGTATTACGACGACCAATACGATCTCCTAACCAACCGTGAACCAAATAGCCAACAAAACCGATCAGATTCGAGAGAATCAAAATGATTAAGGAGTTTTGAAAAGACAAGTTGTGAACATTCACCAACACAGATGTTCCCAATACACTAAAGACTTGGATGGCAGACCAGTTCAGCAAAATCGCTAAACTTAGTACTAATGTTGGGCGTAATGCCGAACCTTTAAAAGCAGCCATCACGCCCACTTTTTGTTGTTCTGGGTCATCTAAATGGTACTGACGAGCCAATTGATCTGCTTGTTCATTTTCGCCAGACTGTTTCAGTTGATTAATTTTTTGCACAACTTGAAACTGGGGACTTTCTTTTAAATTTCTGGCTAGAAAAGCAATGATAAATGCTGGAATAGCAGCAAAAATAAAACAACCTTGCCAACCCACATAAGGAAGTAAAATTGCAGTCAATGCTGCTGCAAGTAATGCCCCTACAGGCCAGCCACTTTGCACCAAAGAGTAGATAAAGCCTTTACGTTTTTGAAATTTTTCATCTTTTGACGTGGCATACATTTCGGTGAGATAAGTTGCATTTACCCCTTCTTCGGCATAACCCAGACCAGCAACAGAACGAATGGCAACCAGTGAGCTTTTTCCAACTCCTGCCATGGCGGTCATCGCTGTAGCGATTGCTGTACCTGTCATGGTGAAAATAATCCCTTTACGCCGACCAATACGATCTACAATTGGTCCAATAGCGAACGCAACAATTGCACCGCCGATGGCAATCCAAGTGACTAAACTGGCTTGTTCAGCTTCATTCCAGTTGAAATGACCGCCCATGACAGGCAATAAAGTACCAAACAAAATAAAGTCATAAACTGCAAACACCCATGCAAAAAAAGCAATCCAAGATGCATAAGTGATATCTTTTTGCTGAATTTGCTCAGGATGCCAGTTGATTAATTTATCTTGCGAAGCAGCCTGATTCACATCAATGCTGCTTTTAACATCTATGTTTTCGCTCATCATTCCTTTTCCTTCTATGGAATTTTTAACCTTTGCGAGGACAGCGCTGCGCGAAGTCGTTTGCAATTTCATCCATGGTGACGAATTTCACCCCATCGTGGGCTTTGAAGTGTTCAATCAGACGTTCCAACATCAATAAAACTTGTGGTCGACCAGAAACGTCTGGGTGTAGGGTGATCGGGAAAACGGCATAATCCATTTCTCGATAGACCCAGTCAAATTGGTCTTTCCACATTTGTTCGATATCACGAGGATTGACAAAACCATGACTATTTGGAGATTTTTTAATAAACATCATCGGGGGTAAATCATCGAGATACCAATTGGCAGGAATCTCAATCAAGTCCGTTTCCTCACCACGAAGTAGTGGTTTCATCCATGTTTCAGGCTGTTGGCTATAATCAATTTTGGTCCACGAATCACCCACACGAACGTAATAAGGTGTGAAATCGTTATGCATCAAACTATGGTCATATTTGATGCCTTTTTTTAACAAAAGTTCGTTGGTAACATTACTGAATTCCCACCATGGTGCGACATATCCTGTTGGACGTTTGCCCGATAATTCAGTAATGAGCGCAATTGCTTTATCCAGCACTGCTTCCTCTTGTTCAGGTGTCATCGCAATTGGATTTTCATGGCTATAACCATGCATACCAATTTCATGTCCAGCATCTACAACGGCTTTCATTTGTTCAGGGAATGTTTCTACAGAGTGCCCTGGAATAAACCAAGTGGTTTTTAAACCAAACTTTTTAAATAGATTCAGTAAACGTATTGCCCCGACTTCACCTGCAAACAAGCCTCGTGAAATATCATCTGGCGAGTCTTCACCGCCATAAGATCCTAGCCAACCAGCGACTGCATCAACGTCAACTCCAAATGAAACTAAGATTTCCTTTTTAGCCATGTCATCATCCTCGATAAAATAAAGTTAAGTGTGTGGTGGAACTAAAATGATTGTGCTAATCATTGTTGTGAAGAATATGTTCAATACTCAGGGCGACAGATAAAAGGCTTTGATCATTACCACTGTAGCTTGAGAGTAAAATTCCTGTAGGGCGCCCATTTGAGTCGGTTCCATTCGGAAGTGAGATACTTGGCATATCTAAATAACTGCCGGGCATGGTTAATCTAAGCGTGTTGAGATTTGTTTGGATAAATAAGGCTTCATCTGCCTCTAAAGGTGCAAGTTCAGGTGCAGTATGTGCAGTAGTTGGCGTCAGTAAAAATCCTTCAGCCAGTTCTTTTTTTAAGCTTGCTTTTAAATGCTGTGCCATTTGATAAAGATGGATTTGGCTAGAAGCCAAGGTATCTTTTGCCGAAAGCAGGCGTTTTCTCACCCGCTGATCCATGAGTTCTGCTTGATCACTGTATAATAAGGCTTCATGTAAGGTATATGCCTCAGCAGCACCTAGCCATTGACCTGAGTCAATCAGGGTTTGTGCTTGATCAAATGCACCTATGCGTTTATGCACCACACGGATTTCTGCTTGTTCGAGTATTTCAATCGTTTGTAAGAAATTATGCTTCACACAATCCTGAACGCTTGGGTGGTTAAGCATGTCTAAATCGACATAGATTTGCATGTTTTTTGATTGCGGTTGAGAGGGGATATTTGACTGAATTTGTCCAAGCATAAGCTGATCTAAAACAATACAGTCACGAACACTACGACTGATTGGACCTACGCTATCTAAGCTTGCGGCAAGAGGAAAAACGCCTTTTTTACTATAACGTGAACTGCTACTTCGATAACCCACTAAGCCATTAAAGGATGCAGGAATCCGAATTGAACCTGCGGTATCCGTACCCATAGAAATAGGAACAATTTTTTGTCCTACAGATGTTGCTGCGCCAGATGATGATCCCCCAGGAATACATCGTGGATCAACCACATTCTTAGGTGTGCCAAAGTGTGGGTTTAAACCTAACCCAGAGTAAGCAAATTCAGTCAAATTGGTTTTTCCCAGATTGACCATACCCATACGAGTCAGTTGCATGACGCCATCTGCATCTTGCTGTGCAACGGCATGATGCTCTCGGGTTTTTGAACCTGCTGTGGTCACAGTTCCTTGCACATCAAAAAGGTCTTTCCATGCAATGGGAACACCATCAAATAGAGATAACGGTGCATGAGCTTTCCAACGTTCAGTCGAAGCGTGTGCTTCTCGATAAGCACGTTCTATGCTTAAGGAAATAAAAGTGCTGTCATTTACCTGTTGTATAACATCAAACGCTCTTTCCAACTCTTGAATTGGATCGGTGATTCCTTGTGCATATTGCTGTGATAAGGAAATTGCGTCATCCATGCCATTCTCCTAATAATTGTATATTTTAATAATATATACATTTTTTAATTTATTTAATCTTAGGTTAAAAAATCAAAAGAGTAAATAATGTACGATTAAAAAATAAATTATTTTTTATTTTTTCTGTAATTATTTTATAATTATCAATCATTTATTGATAAAAATATAAAATGTATTTTTTAAAAAAAAGATCATTAAGTGATGATTTCACTTAACTTGTTGTTATTGTGTTGTGAATTTTGGATATTGAGCAAACTATGACAATCTGGAGTTTTATCATTAATCTGTTGAGCAATTCATATAGCAAAATATAATTTTTCATAATCAATAAGATTAATCTTAAGAGGATTTTGTTTGATGATAAAAATTTTTCGCTGAGTGAGGGGTATATGCTTAACATTAACTCAATATAGTGGCATCTATGTTTTTTCATGATTGTAAGGTTATTTATGATTCAAAAGGACTTTGTTGCATAAATACGTAAGAAATTGATTTTAATAAAATTAATTTCAGATCAAAAAACACTAAAAACTTTTTAAATCAGATATTTAAGTAGTCTTTATGCAACAAAGCCATTCAAAAGTACAAAGTTAATGAATTACTAAATCTTCTAAAGATTTATATAAAAGCGTAAAGCTCATCGGGTAAGTATTGCTTTTTATTTTAAGGCATTGATTTTAATTGCTTTATTTATTAATAGGTAATCGTGAAATTTTTACACAACAAATCCCCTTGAAATTATTCAACTAAATAATCTAGAGTACTATTTCTTTTGATTAATTTTGGACGTAATTTTATAGAGTCAACTTGTTCTTTATTTATCTTTTTTAATAATAATTCCATCGCCGTAAATCCCATTTCGGACATCGGTGAAGCTATGGTTGTAAGTGGAATAGGAAGTTGAGCTGTTAAAGAAATATTATTAAACCCGACGACTGCAATATCTTTTCCGGGAATATAACCCTTGTCCTTGATTGCCCCCATTACACCAATCGCAATAAAATCATTCACTGTGAAAATTGCTGTGGGCAATTCATTTTTGGATAGAATTTCAAGTCCAGCTTGATAGCCAGAGTCAACATCAAAACCGCAATTAATGATGTAGTCATCTGGAATCATTATATTTTTGCTGGAACTATAGTCTTTGAATCCTTTGGTTCGTAATAGACCAGTACTGGCAAAAGCTTCACCCGAAATGATAGCAATCCGACGATGACCCTCAGTGATTAAATGTTCTGCTGCTAAGCTTCCACCAAGATAATCATCACAGGTAACAGAGGTAAAGTTTTCTAAACTACGGCTTACAAGCACAAATGGAATATCTCGTGCTATTAATTCATTGAAAAACTGATGTGAATCTTCAGTTCCTGTATGTGCATCAGCAATGATTAAACCATCCACTTTTCTAGAAAGGGCCATTTCACCCAATTTTTTTTGGTTGATCGGCAGATCATTAGTATTAGAAACAAATGTAAAATAATTATTTTGTGTGGCGGCAGCATCAATGCCTTCATAAATATTTGCTAAAACAAGATCTGATAATTTTGGAACTAAAACCCCAATTACATTGGTTTTCTGGCTCTGTAAACTTTTTGCTAAAGTATTTGGTCGGTAGTTTAAATCGGCTGCTAATTTTTTTACTTTTTCTATGGTTTCTGGGGCTGCTGCGGAACTGGCATTATCCATAGAGCCGTTCAGTATTCTTGAGACTGTAGAAACATGTAAGCCGAGTTCTTTTGACAGAAATTTTAAAGTTACATTTTTATTTGATCGATTCATATGAAACCATAATAACAAGTAGCAACATTTTAACATTTTCTCCCTCAAAAGTTAGAGAAATTATTGGATTATTGTTTAAAATTTGACAAGAGCAAACGTTTGGGTTAAGTTTTTAACACAACCCAAACGTTTGGGTTGGTATGGATAATCAATGAGGTAAGGACATGGAAGAAACTTCAGTTAGCCCAGTAAAAGTGGCAGTCATACAATTTGATCCACAAGTGGGTATGGAAAATAGAGAAAGGAATTTACGCCATGGGTTAGATTTGGCGCTTCAGGCTGTCAACAATGGTGCAAATCTTATCGTCATGCCTGAGTTGGCAAATACAGGCTATTTATTTACAAATAGAAAAGAGGCATTTGATCACGCAGAGGAAATTCCAAATGGACCAAGTATTCAAGTCTGGCAAGATTTTGCACGTAAGCATTCAATTTATTTAGTTTCAGGAATTGCAGAAAGAGAGGGTGTTCGTCTTTTTGATACTTCCGTTTTAATCGGACCTGATGGGCTTATTGGAAAATATCGCAAGGCACATTTATGGAATCTTGAAAAACTTTGGTTTACGCCTGGTGATACAGGCTTCCCTGTGTTTGAAACACCAATTGGAAGAATTGGGATGTTAATTTGTTGGGATATTTGGTTTCCAGAAGTTCCAAGAATATTAACCCAACAAGGTGCGGATATTATTTGCAGTGTAAATAATTGGGTTTGGACACCGCCTCCATTATTTGATGAAAGTGGTAAGTGTATGGCTTCATATCTCACCATGACTGCCGCGCATGTGAATAATGTCTACATTGCTGCTGCAAATCGAGTTGGAACTGATAGAGGTGAACGTTTTCTTGGATGTTCATTAATTGCAGGCACCAATGGTTGGCCAATCGCGGGTGTTGCAGATGCAGAAAAAGAAATGATTCTATATGCAGATATTGATTTGGTTGCTGCTCGTGGTGCGCCGATTTGGAACAAGCATAATGACCTAATCCGAGATAGACGAACGGACATCTATGATGAGATGTTAGGTTATAAATCTCACAATATTTTCCCTCGCTAATGTATGAGGAGGGATCTATGAAAAATTATCAAGGGATTGATATTGTTTTAGCTGTTTTGATGATGCTGTCAACAATAATCATTGTTGGATGGATAGAAAGAAGCTCAATCCAAGTTTGGGATAATTACTTAACAATGCAACCACCGACATCCGCCTTAACTTGGTTAAGGTGGGGGCTGGGCGATATAAGTGAGGCTCAATTTTATAAAAGCGAATTAGCTTCACTTGGGTTGTTAATGGGTTCAGTGATTGCTTACTTTTTTTCAAAATTCAGTTCTAAATGGCAAGGCTTCAAATTAAGTTATGGGACGGGTCTGTTTCCATGGATTTTATTGAGTTCAAGTTTAAGTTTGATTCTGAGTAATATCATTTGGGGATGGACGATTATTGAAAGTAACTCGTGGCAGCCCACATTTGTTACTTTTGTATCATTACCAGCTGCGACGGTACTGATGTATGGGCGTGGTTTTAAAATAGCAATGATTGGTGCAGTTGCTGGTGCATTATTCGTAACACCTTCTTCGCTCATCATCGTCAACTATGTATGTATCCCTTTAAATTTACCAAGTATTATTGGTAACGTTTTAGGTATGGCAATTGGTAGCTTAATCGGATTTATTATTTTCAAAAAATTCAATTTAAGTTGTTTAGTCCAAGAAACAGAAACAAAAAAACAAGAACCAATCGAAGAAGAAAAGATTGAACGAAAGGATACAAATCCATTTTGGGTTGTAAGACGAGCGCTTGCTGACTTCTCTGAATCTCAATTTATTGCAAATGAATGGGCTGGATTAGGCTTAATCATTGGCGCTTTGTTGGCAATTTATCTGAACCCTTTAAGTATTGCATATGGAAGTGGGCTGATTGGAAACATATTAATTAGTCAAATGTTAGCTGCACTGACGGCAGTTATTCTATGGAAAAGTAAATGGGAAAAATATGGATGGTATCCGACATATATTCCGATTTCTTCAGTTGCTCCAGTCTCTGTTTTAGTCTTCGGTGGAAGTCTAAGCTCCATTATTTTAGGTGCATTTATTGGTGCATGCGTTGCTCCACCTTTAGCTGCTTTTATTTCAAAGAAGCTTCCTAAATACCAACATCCATATATTGGCAATGTGATTTCCATGGCAATTACATCGCTCTTGGCTTTGGGAACAATTCATCTGGTTTCCTGAATCTATATTTTTATATATAAGGAGTTGTAATGTTAATGTGTCCAGTAAAAGGCTATTTTTCTGAACTTGATGTTGAGCAAATTGCGAATATGCTTAGGTCAAAAGAAATTACTGCTAAAGCACTTACACAGCACAGTTTAAAGTCTATTAATCAGCATAAAGCGCTAAATGCATTTTGTTATATCGATGATGAATATGCGATACAACAAGCCGAATATGCAGATGAACTTTTTAATCAAGGAATAGATCTTGGCCCGTTACAGGGTATACCGATTGCGATCAAGGATAATATCGAGACTGCTCAACTTATAACCTCTATGGGCTCCAATTTCTTCAAAAACTATTTACCCGAAGTCGACGCGGAATGTGTGCAAAAACTTAAAGCTTTAGGCGCGGTGATTATTGGAAAAACCAACACGCATGAGTTTGCTTATGGACCAACAGGGGATATTTCTGTACATGGTGCGACAAAAAACCCATGGAACCTTGCAAAAATTTCAGGTGGATCTAGTTGTGGTAGTGCTGTAGCGGTTGCTGCTGGACTTGTACCTATTGCAATTGGGACAGATACAGGCGGCTCGATTCGTATACCTGCAAGCTTAACAGGAGTTGTGGGCTTTAAACCGACTTATCAGCAATTTTCAATGAAAGGTGTTTTCCCTTTGTCTAAAAGCTTAGATCATTTAGGCATATTAGCAAAAAGCGCTCAAGAGATTGATTTGGTTGTTTGTTTATTAAAACAGGGAAATTATAAACAAAATCATAAATTTGCCTCCAATACGTTAGCAACGAGATCACCGAAATTAGGTTGGGTATCCATTGATAATTTTATTGAAAACTATGATTACCCTTTATATCAGAAATTAAAGCAGCAAGTTTTTTCACTTTGGAACAATCAAATTGATGAAGTATCGAGTGTTTTAACGAATTTCAAAGATATCCATCGCTATTTTTATGCTATTCAAAATAGCGAGGCATATACCGTCCATCATCATCAAGTAGAGCATTCTCCAGAGTTATTTCAGAAAGATGTGTTGGAGAGGTTGCTACAAGCCAAACAAACCAAAGGTTGGGAGTATGTGAGCGCATTAGATTTTCAAAAAAAGTATCAAGAAGACCTTGCTAAAATTTTTGATCAGTACGATTACCTCATCATGCCGACATTGCCGATACAAGCCACTGATCTCTATCAAAAAGATTTGTATTTAAATGGTGCTTTTATAAATATTAAATCAGCTTTACTTAGCCTGACCAATATATGGAATTTTTTGGGAAATCCTGTAATCAATGTTCCGATATGTTATGAAAATAAAATGCCGATTGGTATTCAGATCATTGGTGCAAAGAAAAGTGATCGCCATCTTTTGGCCTTTGCAATGAATAATGGTTTTTAGTTTTTTTTAATTTTTTCAGTATTTAAGGTCTACTGACCTGTTAATAAAATGATAATCAAGGATGATTTTATGAGACATGATTTGTTTAAATATACGATATTCACACTACTTTTAAATGTGCCTTTACTTGCAAATGCTACGATGGAATTTGAGAATAAGGATAAAGATTCTAAGTTAACTGTTTCTGGCGAACTACGAGCAAGTTATCAAGAAAATAACTTTGAGAATAAGGCTTCGGATCAAAAAATAAAATTTAATACAGCTATTTTAAATATTGGCTATAGCTCTCCCAACATATTCAGTAATTTTCAATATCGCTGTTATCAATTTGATACCTTATGTGATTTTTCCACATTGGTACAAGCCAATGCTGGCTATCATTTAAACTCAACAGACAATCTTAAAGTTGGTTTACAGCCGATTCCTTTTGGTCTAGGACAATTTTGGGACAGTAGTTTCTATGAAGGAATCAATACAACAATGGGACTTCAAGATACGATGAATTTAGGTGTTAACTACCATTTTGAGTTGCCCTCATTCACAAAGGTTGATTTGGCTTATTTTGTAGCTGATGGCGGAAATTATTATGGAAAAAGTAAGGATGCTGCCCGTTATACTGCAAATATGGTGAAATCAGCTGATTTGATGAAGACAAATCTGAATGAGAAAAATATGTGGCTCGTACGAGTTGATCAAGACCTTAAATTTTTAACGACCGAGGACCTTAAAGTATCAGTAGGTGGAAGTTATTGGTATTCAGAAATTGAAAATAAGAAAATTGTTGATGATGGTGCAAGAAATTCTTGGGCACTCTTTAATCGTATTCGCTATAAAAATTTAAATGTGATGCTCACAGGAGGTAAGCAATCAATTAACAATAAAGATCTTTTCAGTCCTTATAGTTCAACTTTTGGTTCATATGATGGTGAATATGACATTGCAAATAAAGGCTTCTTCTATACGGTTAACTCCAGCTATGCTTTTAAGAATGTATGGGACTCATTCAATATAACGCCATATATGGTATTTAGTGGATTTAATAAGAAAGAAAAGGACTTCGATGATTCTAAGCGCAATATTTTGGGTGTGGAATGGGATTATAAGAAGATCACTTTATATACTGAATATATGATGAGCAAAAATGATCCGTTTATTGGGGGAACAGCTAGCTCGCTTGCTACTGGTGATGGTGGTAAGTGGAAAAACCTACTCAACATGATGTTTATTTACAAATTTTGAGATTTAGCCTTTCATTTAATGGATTCCTCTGAATAGCTCAACTTATGATTGAGCTAAATCAGATATAGAAAAATTAAAATCAGAAATAAATGAAACCTCAAAAAATAAATTAGCGTAAGATTTGTAAAACTGATGATCAAATTAATTTGGATTAGAAAAAATACATTTTTTAATTTGCATAAAATTTAATTTTATAAGCAGTTTGAAACCACTTGCTCACCACACTGTCATTGCGTAAGGTAAATCATCAAAAAAATAATCTAAGGTATTGGGGATGTTGGTTTTAGAAGAAGTTTATAAAAGTAAAAAAGCGGAAAATTCTGAGCAATTCAATTTACGTATACATCGTGGCTTGAGCTGGCTCAAAAAAGCTGTGATTTTGGAAAGCGATCTTGATTTGAAATTTATCAGTTTATGGATTGCTTTAAGTGCAATCACACCACAATTGGTTAAAATCAAAGACGGTGAGCAAGATTTTAGTCAATTTTTCAGCGGTATAGTGAGATTTGATCGAGAGCAAAAAATTCAGCATATTTTATGGGATAGATGTCATGATGCAATTGCTCGACTGATTGAAAGTCCTTATACATTTCAAAATTTTTGGGATGATCAAAATCAAAAAATAAATCAGAAAGCATGGAAGCAAGCATTTATTGCAGAAAAAATGCGTGCAACGGAAGCACGACAGGCACAGGATTCGATCACATTATTAGAGATTGTTTTTCAACGTTTATTGACTTTACAACATCAAATTATTTTGGGTGGAGCAACCTATAACAGTTCAATGAATCGCAAATTGCTACAAGACAGTTGTAATATCTTGATTGCCGTAATCCCGGCAAGTATGCATATTATTTTGGAAAATCCTCAAAATTTTGATTTGGATACGCCATTTTATCCATTATTACAAGTGTCATGAATTGAAAGAAAACAAGCCCTCTAACACATGAGGGATTGTTACATAGATCTTTTTAAGCAGATTGGATTTTATCGATATAAAGATGATCTAAAAGAGAAAACAGCGTTGCTCTAAATACTAAACTTAGTCTAACCAAGCAGGTTATTGTCCAGCCTCCGTGATGCTCAGCATATTTGCTAAAACAAACAAATTCAGTCTTGTTTGAATAGATTGAAGTTTATTTCAATCAAATCAGAAGGCATTCTGCAAATGGTCGGTTAAGCTCCGAAGTATTTGAGCAAAAATATTTTAAGATTTTAGAGCGAAATCCTGTCTACAATACTGATTAGTATTCGTTTTAATTTATGAGACTCAATAGTGTCTGAGTTTATCCGCAAGATTAGCTATACGGTTCAGGCGGCAAGACTGTGCATCTAACATTTGTCCCTGTCCTTCGGTTTTAGAATCCCAATTACAATACTTGTTGGTGTTTTCCCACCATGCTGCGATCTCATCCATCTGTTGGTCTTTTTTCACACTGTCTGGACGACTGATGATTTTGGCAAAGGCCTGTTCAACGCGGTTCTTATGTTGAGCATATTCTTGGTCCATACAGCTTTGCATTTCAAATGTTACAGCACCACTTTGCTTGATACATTGAGCATAACTGCTGCTTAATTTGGCATGAATATAAGAATCATCTGGAAGAGGATGAGACATTTCATCATTGGCAAAAGCAGCAAAAGGAAGAAGAGAGATAAACAATAATGTAGTACTTTTAAATTTTTTCATATGTTTAACCTTTAGTTTTATCTTGATCTCGATGTTCGTTCTTGAGTATTTCTATGCTTTGATTTGCATTATTGCAATAAAATCAGATAGCGTTGCAATTGCGCAGTGCGGGCTGCTGTACGTTGTATCTCATTAAGTTCAATTTGCAAGTTGTCTGGCTGTGATTGACCATACAACGTTGTTTCCAGTTCAGCATCACTTTGACGTGATTGTAGCCAAATACGTTGTGATGCAACTAGTTTCGTTTTCTGGGTAGCATTCAAATGTGATTGTAATTTTTTATAGATACTATTCAATTGCTTATCTTGACGCTCCTCCTCATCTTTTAGACAAGCTGCCTGTTCAATAATGCCTTGGGCACTGTTATCACAGTTTATAAAAGCTTGGCTTAATAATAAGTTTTCATTTCCTATTGGTGCAGCAGAGACCAAGCTTGAAAAAGTACATAAAAAACTGATCGGTAAACATGCTAATCGTATTTTTTTCATAAGGGATAAACTCTTGGTTGATCTATGAGGATGAATGTTGGTTATTGTGCGAGTTGAAAAAACTTACTTGAATGTTGTCAATCACGCTTTAACAGAGACAGGACAGGGTTATCATTTTGACCAAAGTGTATCAACTTTAAATTTGAATAATCATGGATATTTGGATGTTTTTTTCCAAAAATATTGATTGTCCTGTACAAATTTCTTTAAAGTTCTGAGATTTATCTTCCGTATAATTACTGCTCCTCAACTGTTTATTCATATAGCTTCAAGATAGTAACCCGCATATCCATTTAAATTGTGTGCATCGCATTTTTTGGAATTTTATCGCAGACTATTAATGTGAATATATTATGATCGATTTTTTCACACAATAGTTACAGTGAATATTATTCAAATAGAATGATTTCAGTGTCCGTATTTTTATTAAAATAATAAGTCTCTTAAAAAATCAAAATCCCCCAAATTTTGAAGGATTTTGATTTTAGAATGCTTTAAATGGTCTGTGCTCTATTGAGATATAGACGATCTAAAAGAGAGAACAGTGCCGCTCCAAATACTAAACTTAGCCCAACTAAGCAGGTCATTGTCCAGCCTCCGTGATGCCAAGCATATACGCCCAGTGCTGAACCACATGCACCCCCAGTGAAATAGGCAGTCATGTAGATAGAGTTGATTCGAGATTTTGCATCTGGGCGTAGGCGGAAAATGATGTTTTGATTGCTGGTGTGTACCACAGCCAATCCAAAACTAATAAGACCATAGCCGAGAATGTATGCAGTTAAGTTGGTTCCCCCTAGATAGAGTAGTCCCCAACTTAAAATCATGACTGCGATTCCAACCCAAGTCAGAATTGTGGTATGTCCTCGATCGGCGATTTTTCCAATCTTTGCAGTTGCTAAGGCACCAAATACACCAATCAATGTGGCTACACCCACCAATACATCTGGCAGTTTAAAGGGTTCTGAGGTCAGTAAAACGGCAATCGTAGAAAACAAAATACTCATGGCTGCGAAAACAAAACCACCAATAATGGCGCGGTAAATTAAACGTCGTTCATCTTTAAGTAGCAAAGCCATCGAATGAAAAATTCGAGCATAGCTCATTTTTAAAATAGGCACATGGGGTAGGCGAGTTTTCAGTAAATAAGCCAAAATGAGCATCAATACCGCACTAACAAAATAAATCAATTTCCAGTTAAATAAGTTTGACAACAAGCCTGCAAGACTGGTTGAAAGCAATAACCCGACCAAAAGACCACTCATGAGGAAACCAACCACTTCACCCGTTTTTTCAGGTTTTACTGCCATGGTCGCAAGCGGGATGAGAACTTGTGCAGCAACAGAAAATAGACCTGTAATGATGGTACCTGCCCAAAGCATAGGAAGATTGATGGCAAATGCACACATCAATAAACCAATGGCAGCACAAAACATCAGCCACGGAATAAATTTAATTTTATTGACAATATCACCCAGAGGCACAATGAATAACAGCCCAAGCGCATAGGATACTTGGGCAAAAGTCACAGTAAGCGCAACTTGCGATTCAGGCATATTAAAGTATTGTTGAATCGAGTGGATTAAAGGTTGGCTATAGTAGTTTGCTCCCGCACATAAACCACAGGCAATCGCCATTAGCCAAAGTAATGCTTTATTTTGGCTAATATCGAGTTGAGCATTCATAAAAATTTCCTAGTTCTCGAAGTTACATACAATAAGCGGTTGCTTCAATTTCAATGAGCATCCCTTGTAAGGCAAGACACGGGACAGGAATTAATGTGCAAGCTGGAAAGTTTTGATTTTTCCAAAGCTGTTGCATTTCCTGAATTAAAAACTGATGTTTTTTAGGGCTATGATCGACCACGAGTATTCTTAAAACAGCAATATCCATTAATGATGCATCTACTGCATGTAAAGCGTGTTGCAGATTGATAAAAGCTTGATGAACTTGTTGCGCAAAATCTTTGGATAATTGTCCTTGTTGGTTTTCACCACCTTGTCCAGATATGTGCAAAATACGTAAATAATGACGCACTTCAGCCACATGACTATACGCAAATGCTGTGGGATTATAAAGAGTATTTGGGTTGGTCATCTGAAATGATTTGATTTGTGGAAGATCTGATTTCGAATTCATATTGTCAACATTCTATCAATGGGAAACTTTTGCTAGTATCAAAGCTCAAGTTAACTGTAGGTCAAGCAAAAATTGAAATTAAATCATTGCGGGAAACAAAAACAGCCAGAGCAAACAAATTCAAAACAGATTGATCAACAGAATCTGATTCAAATGCTTGATGAAGAGCAAAATCAGCTTGCGGAAAAGCACTTGGGACAATGGTTGACCATCGGCGAGCTTGCTCAACGGAGTGGTGTAAGCGTACCTGCGATTCGCTTTTATGAAGATAAAGATTTGATTTGGAGTACGCGTACGCAAGGGAATCAAAGACGCTATCAGCGTGCAATGTTAAGACGTGTTGCGATTGTTAAAATTGCACAACAAGTCGGCATCAGTTTGCAACAAGTCAAGGATGCCTTCGCGATATTGCCTCGTCAGAAAGTTGCCAGTAAGTCCGATTGGCAGGAAATGTCTCAAGCATGGCAAACCCAATTGGATCAGAAAATTATGGATTTGCTGAAATTACGTCAACAGTTGGATAAATGTATTGGTTGTGGTTGCTTATCCTTGCAACAATGCCCCTTACGAAATCCAAATGATGAATTGGGACAAACTTCAGCAGGGGCTCATTTTCAGGAAGTGATCAGCAATTTAATCAATATGCAGTTTTTTCAAGATTGAACATCACGATCAGTGTTGAGTTCCGTTATTTATACCGCTTGATTCAATCGGTTTTATGTAGCCTCACCCAATGATTAACTGAGTACCTGTAATTTTTCCTTTCTGACCAATCCAAAAAGGGCGGTTGACTGCACCATGACCAAACCAATCACATTGGTAAAGTGGAATGTTGAGCGCTTCTAAGTGTTCCGCGACAATCTCTGCAATCGTTTGAGGTACGTTTTTCTGTGGACACTGATAAAAATCACCTAACACCACAGCTTTGAGGTTTGATGTATGAATACTTTGTAGAAGTTGAGTGAAAGCGCGTTCAATTCGATAATATGGTTCACCAACATCTTCAATCAGTAAGACACTCGGTTGATCAAGCACTAAACCATGAGGTGTTCCTTGTAAGCTACAAAGTACTGTCAGATTACCCCCTAATATATGTAAGTTCTCAAGCACTTGATTTTGATTAAACCTATTTATAGCAGATAATGCATACAGGTTTTGTTTGTGAGAGTCCGCAGTTAATAGACTAACGGTTTTTAATGCATCATAAGATAATGGTGAATTATCTAAGTTCTTAACCGCAATTTCTTGAAATACGGGGGCGTGTAAAGCTTGACCACCATGCATGGCAATATAATTTAATAATACGGTTGTGTCTGAATAACCAATAATTGGCTTATTTAAAATCCATTCACCTAAAAAGGGCAATAACATCGCAGCGCCTGTACCACCACGACCACACCAAACAGCATCTACGGTGGGATCTAAACAAGCTTGTTTTAAATCTTCTACACGCTGTTCGATCGTACCAGCCAAATAACGGTATTGTGCAAAAACATGTTGTCCTAAACTGACTTGATGACCTAAGCGTTCTAAATGAGTTTGAGCCAATTTGATATTTTCAATATCTACGCACGCACTTGGCGATACAATTTTAAAATGCATATTTCTTCCAAACTTTTACAAAACTTAGTGTGCAAGTTTCTTTTTAGATAAGGTGATCATCATGACACCGATGATATTCAACAAGCAACCAAACCATTGTATCGCATTCATATGTTCACCCAGCAAAGCAACTGCCAAAATAATGGTGAGAATGGGACCAATTGAACCAATCATTGCAGCTTGTGCTGCTCCCAAGCGAGAAATACTCTGAGCTACCAAAATCGTAGGTAATACAGTAACCAATAAACCCAAGGCTATACCATACCAAATGACGGTCATCGGCAGTTGATTGAGGAGTTGTATTGGGTGGGGTGTCGCAATAGCAAAATGCGTTAAAGTACCAAAACAGGCAATGCTTAAAGCCAAGCCTGTATAATTCCATGAGCCAAACTTTTGAATTAAACGGGGTGTCATCAATAAATAAGTAGCAAAGGATACCGCACTGGCAAATACCAAACTTACGCCTAGCCAGAAATTTCCTTCATGTGGCACAGTACTTTGCTCTTGGAGCATCACAATGACGGTTCCGCCATAGCTTAATGCAATTGCGATGATGGTTCTAAGATTTAACTTCTGTTTATAAATAAAGCTTGTGGCGATTACAGTCAGTGTAGGGTAGAGAAATAAAATAATTCGTTCAAGTGAAGCGCTGATGTACATTAAGCCAGCAAAATCTAACCAACTTGAAAAATAATACCCCATCAAACCAGCAGCGACCAATAAACCCCAATCCCTAGGTGTGATGTTTTTGTTATGGTGGCGGTTGAACCAACATAATAGAAGAAAGAAGGGTAATGCACTTGCCATTCGTAAAGCCATAAGGACTGTACTATCGACTAATGGCGATAAAGCATAGGCTTGTTTAATAAAAATAGCTTTAGTACTAAACAAGAAAGCTGCACCCAGTGCGAAAATTGAACCAAGCTGTGTGCTAGAGATAGAAAATTTCATGAATTTGACTGCATTAACGATGTCGTCATTCGACATGTATATTTGAACAAGCAGTATAAATGTTGTTTTTCATCAGGTGAAATGCAAAAAAGCAATGAATTTGCATAATAAAAGGAATACTACACAAGCAAATAATGCTTTATGCAATTTTTTACTCGGCAATGAGCTCGTATTAAAATAAAAAATTGATCAAAATCAACGCAGAATAATTTGTTTTTGTCGGTTTGAGATTGTTGTATTGTTTTTTGCACAAAAGTGGTGCAATTTATAAGCAACTCATCTGAATGGTGTTCGGTACTATTAATTGACAAAATGGCAAATTGAAAAAGAGTAAAAATTTTTGTAATTGGTTTTGACTTGGATATAGGTTAATGAGGTTATTTATTCCAAGTACTTTTTTTTATTAATGAAATTAAAAAATGGAATGAAAAATAACTTACATTTTTGACTAAAAAAATGTCATAAAAAGCCAATTGAAGTAGGATGAAAACAGTTATAAATTGTCAGAAATGCCAATACTGTGAATGATATTTAGGTTAAATCTATTGTTTTATAGCGTATTTAAGCCACAATGGATACGCTAGAAAAAGATAAAAAAATGCCATAAATGCCAATTCATTGAAGCAAGTTTTGATGAAAAACAGTAAAGATATGATGAAAAAAAGATCAATTAGTCAAACTGGAGTCAAAGGATGTTAGAAAATGCAGGATCTGCAATACAGGAAAAATACAATAAATTGAATAGTAGGTATATCTTACAATTATATTTGTGAATCATCAGTTCAAAATATGGGTATTTATTAAATAAATATTGGGTGGTATTTTAAAAAAGTTCAATTAGAATCCAAAAATTCATAACAAACGCATCTGGGGGAAGCATCGTTTATTGACGATGTTGACTTAAAGAAAAATTAGCTTGAGGAACGCTCATGCAGATTGGAATCCCAAAAGAAACTGTCATCGGTGAAAACCGTGTAGCTGCAACGCCAGAGACAGTAAAAAAGTTGATTAGTGCTGGTCATAGCATTGTCATTGAACGTGGAGCTGGTAAGAAAGCTGCGTATATTGACAGTGCTTATGAACAAGTCGGCGCTAAGATCACGGATGATGCCTATACGGGCAGTCAAATGATTCTGAAAGTTCGTTCACCGCAAGGAGACGAAATTCAAAAACTTGCTGCGGGTACAACCGTCGTGGCGATGTTTGACCCGTATCGCAATACTGAACTTGACCAATTTGCGTCACAACAAGTGTCTGCATTTGCGTTAGAGCTTTTGCCTCGTACACTTTCACGTGCGCAAAATATGGATGTATTGTCCTCTCAAGCCAACCTTGCAGGTTATAAGTCAGTGCTTCTTGCTGCTGCGGAATATCAACGAATGTTCCCGATGCTGATGACTGCTGCGGGTACAGTTAAACCAGCACGTGTTGTCATTATGGGCGTTGGGGTTGCAGGTCTTCAAGCAATTGCAACAGCAAAACGCTTAGGAGCTGTGGTTGAAGCTACTGATCTACGGCCAACTGCTCGTGACCAAGTTGAATCATTGGGCGGAAAGTGGTTAGACGTTCCAATGTCTGATGAAGAAAAGCAAAAGGCTGCCGATGCTGCTAAAAATGGTTATGGCTGGATGCCTGGTGAGCAGTACATTCAAGATCAAGCTGTCATCGTAGATAAAGCAGTGTCAAATGCAGACATCGTGATTACAACTGCGTTGTTGCCAGGTCGTGATGCTCCACGCTTAATTAAGGCTGAGACCGTTGCCAAAATGAAACCAGGTTCAATCATTTTGGACATGGCAGTAGAAACTGGCGGAAACGTTGAAGGTTCCAAGAATGGTGAAAATGTTGTCACAGACAATGGCGTGACTATTTTGGGTATTCCAAATATTCCATCTACAGTTTCGACTGAAGCTTCAGCACTGTACGCACGTAATGTATTTAATTTCGTTGAAACTTTATTTGATCAAGAGAAAAACTTTGCGATCAATCAAGAAGATGAGATTCAAAAAGCACTTCTAGTAACTCATGGCGGTCAAGTACTGCTGAAGCGTGGTTAAGGAGAGTCATCATGGTTGAAACTATTACTATTTTCGTCTTAGCCATCTTTGTTGGTTACTACGTGGTTTGGGGAGTAACACCTGCATTACATACGCCGTTAATGGCGGTAACCAATGCATTGTCCTCAATTATCGTTGTTGGTGCGATGATACAAACTGTTGGAATTCCAGGTGTTGTTGAAGCAAATGTACAATTTCAGTCTGTGAATGTTGTCAGTGTACTTGGTGCAATTGCAGTGTTCTTGGCAAGTATTAACATTTTTGGTGGTTTCGCAGTGACTGCACGTATGCTTGAAATGTTTAAGCCAAAGCAAAAGAAAAAAGAGGGCTAATCTATGGAATTTATTCGAGAGTATGCGGATTGGTTCTACCTTGTTGGTGCGGTCCTTTTTATTTTGACGTTGCGTGGTCTTTCAGGTCCTAAAACTGCGATTGCTGGTAACCGTTACGGTATGATCGCGATGGCGATTGCTGTGATCACCACATTCTTTGTTGCAGATCATCCAGTCGTTTGGATGATTGGTGGTGCAATGGTGCTTGGTGCAATTGTGGGTATTGCACGTGCACGTACTGTTCCAATGACACAAATGCCTGAAACTGTAGCATTGATGCATTCACTTGTTGGTTTGGCTGCGGTATTGATTGCGATTGCTGCGATTTTACATAATAACCAACTGACTGCTTTATTTGCGCAAAACGAATCTGCTTTAACTGCTGCTGGTGTACAGCATGCACATATGAGCAAAGTTCATTTGTTTGAATTGTTCGTGGGTTGTTTTGTTGGTGCGATTACCTTTACTGCATCTGTATTTGCTTATGGTAAGTTGGCTGCAAAGAAATGGGCAAAAACCATTTCTGGTGCTTGGGTTAAACCTGTTCAAGCGATTGTTTTTCTTGCGATGCTGGCTTGTGGTGTGTACTTCTTTACCACTGGCAATATGCAGGCTTTCTGGGCGATGACAGCACTTGCACTAGTCTTTGGCTGGGTGTGGATTGCTCCAGTCGGTGGCGGTGATATGCCAGTTGTGGTTTCGCTACTGAACTCATTTTCTGGTTGGGCTGCGGCAGGTATTGGTTTTACGCTTGAAAACAACATGCTGATTGTTGCAGGTTCACTGGTGGGTTCTTCAGGTGCGATTCTGTCTTACATCATGTGTAAAGCAATGAACCGTTCAATCATCAATGTCTTGTTTGGTGGTGCAATGGGTGGGGCAGCTGTTGCTTCTACGGACAAAGGTGAACAAGTTCAGCGTAACTACCGTTCAGGTTCTGCGGATGATGCTGGCTTCTTGATGTCGAATGCGGATAGTGTTGTGATCGTACCAGGTTATGGTATGGCGCAAGGTCGTGCACAAAATGCCGTTAAAGAGCTTTGCGAAATTTTGAAAGAACAAGGTGTAACAGTTCGCTTTGCGATCCATCCAGTTGCAGGTCGTATGCCGGGTCATATGAATGTATTGTTGGCTGAGGCTGACGTTGCATATGAAGACATCTTGGAAATGGATGAGATTAACTCGGACTTCCCTGCAACAGACGTGGTGTTGGTTATTGGTGCAAATGACGTTGTTAACCCAGCAGCTAAAGATGATCCAAGCTCACCGATTTATGGTATGCCGATTCTTGAAGCACATAAAGCTCGTACCATTATGGTGATCAAGCGCTCTATGGCAACAGGTTATGCGGGTCTAGACAACGATTTGTTCTACAATGACAAAACCATGATGATCTTTGGTGATGCCAAGAAAGTTGTTGAAGAGATGACCAAAGCAATTAATGGTGGTGGGCACTAAACTGCTATCGGATTAAATCCACCCCGACCCTCCTGTGATTAAGGAGGGAACCTAACCGCCTTCGGGCGGTTTTTTATTCTTCACTGTTTGATGTTATGATTTTAATCAAAATTGACTGAATAAAAATGATGAAGCAAGTAATTAAAACGATCTGTCAAAGCGTGAGCATTTATCTAGTATTTAGTTTGTCTATAGCACAAGCACAAGTTTTTGAAATTAAGAATGGTTCAAAACACTATGATGTCATTATTGATACTGTATGTGAGAAGGAAAAATGTGGTGACAAGGCCGAAATAAAGTTATTTAAAAAGGGCAGTAAAGCAGTATTTCAAGCATTTCACTCTGATGAACTGACCATATATCTAGATAAAAATTTTAAGCCCAATGTTAATGTGGTACAACTTTATGATGAACGAAGTCCTTTAATTTTTGCTGATTTTAACTTTGATGGAACACAAGACCTTGCAATAAGGAATGGTCATTATGGTCCCTATGGTGTTGTTATTTATGATATTTATGTGTTTAATCAAAGCAAGCATGAATTTGTTTTAAGTTCTGAACTCTCAGCACTTACCCGAGAAAATATAGGGATGTTTCAGTTAGATAAAAAGCGTAAACGAATCATCACCTTTAACAAAAGTGGTTGTTGTTATCATATGCGTTCCGAATATCGAATTGTACCTAAAAAGGGGCTATTACTGGTTCGAGAATTTATTGAAGATGCAACTTTATCAAGAGGTAATCAAGTTGAGGTAACAGATCGTAATTTGGTTAATGGAAAATGGAAACAAAAAGTAAAATATTATCCAAGTGAAAAATATTATGCTCAGTAGTCATAATTTATATGGTTTACATGGTATCGCTATTCTGTACTGAACCACCTAATTATTTATACACCTGATTTGCATCGAGTCATTGATTATAAATAAAACCTATGCATTTTATGAGCCTTTAAAATTGTGGGTGTTTAATTCGTTTTTGTGCTTGTGAATTCTAGATGGTTATTCAATCGTTTGGCAGACTAGGGTCTTAGTCATCACAACTCGACCATTTTCTTTGCATTGTGAGGTAAATTTTAAGCATAAAAAAGCCCATCCAAAGATGAGCTTTTTCAATTAAAACTGAAACTTAGTGAGGAATATGTTCTTCATCTTCAAATTCAGGTTTAACTTGAACAATAAAGTCTTGACGGTTAAGACCACGCCACAAAGCAAATGCAGTACCGATATAGATTGACGAATAAGTACCTACAAATACGCCAATAAACATCGCCACAGAGAACCAGTGTAAACCATCACCACCCAAGAACATCATTGCAAGTACAACCAGTAATAGGGTCATTGAGGTATGAATGGTACGTTTTAAGGTCTCAGTCAATGCAATATTGACGATCTCTAATGGGGTTGCACCACGAATCTTACGGAAGTTTTCACGAATACGATCCGATACAACGATGTTATCGTTTAGTGAGAAACCAATTAACGCAAGAATCGCTGCCAAGACTGTAAGGTCGAATGGCCACTGCATCATTGCAAAAATACCAATCGTTACGATTACATCGTGCAGTAATGAAAGGACTGCACCCACTGCAAGTTTAAACTCGAAGCGAATGGTCACGTAGATCAGCATAAGCAACATTGCAAGTGCAACAGCGCCGGCAGAACGTAAATACAGTTCATTACCTACCTGACCACCGACAGAATCCACTTTATGAACAACAGCAGCATTATTCGGTAATTGAACAGCTTTAGTAATGGTATTGCTTAAGTCTTCAACTTTTAGATCTTGCGCAGGCATACGAACAATAAGATCTTTGTTTGAACCTAATGTTTGTACAACAGCATCTTTAAAGCCAGCTTGGTCTAGATTGGCAATTACATCAGCAGGTTTTGCTGCGTGTTGATAATTCAACTCAGCAGAAACACCACCTGTGAAATCTAATCCTAGATTTAAGCCTTTGGTTGCAATAAAGAAGATACTGGCGATGGTCAAAATGATCGAGATGATTGCCGCAGGTTTGGCAATCTTCATGAAATTAATTACATGCTCATCATCAGGGCGACCATATTTCTTTTTCGGTTGAGTCACATCAGTCATCATCGATCTCCTATATGCTCAACTTATTCAAGTTACGTTTACGACCGTACACGAGTTGGACAATTGCACGAGTGACTGTAATTGCAGTAAACATTGAGCAAATAATACCAATCATCAGTGTAACCGCGAAGCCTTTAATCGGACCTGTACCAATCGCGAACAGAATAAATGCAACCAAGAATGTGGTTAAGTTTGAGTCGAGAATGGTGTTATAGGCTCGATCATAACCTGCAATAATCGCTTGTTTGGGCGAGGCGCCCCAGCGCATTTCTTCTCGTATTCGCTCGCAGATCAGTACGTTAGCATCGACCGCCATACCAATCGTGATCACGATTCCCGCGATCCCCGGTAAGGTCAATGAAGCGCCAATCCAAGACATGACTGTCAAAAGCATTGCCAAGTTAATCACTAGCGCAATATCTGCGATTAAACCAAATAGGCGGAAGAATACGATCATCCAAAGCGCAACAAGGATGAAACCAACTTGGGTAGAAAGTACACCTTTATCGATATTTTCTTGACCTAAGCTCGGACCAACCACACGTTCTTCAACAAAGTACATTGGCGCAGCTAATGCACCTGCACGAAGCATCAAAGCAAGTTCAGACGCTTCTTGAGGTGAGTCTAAGCCTGTAATACGGAAAGATGAACCCAATACAGCTTGAATGTTCGCAGCATTGATCACAACAGATTCTGTATATGGTGTACGGACTTCAGTCATTGCTCCTGTAACAGGATCAGGAACCGAGGTAATTTTTTGTTTATTTTCAATAAACAAAACTGCCATACGTTTACCAACTGCGTTACGTGTTGCATCAGACATCAACTTACCGCCAGCAGTGTCTAAAGTAATATTTACTTCAGCGCCACCAGTATCTTGGCTAAAGCCACTTGATGCATTTTGGACACGTTCACCCGTTAAAATACGGTTGCGGTTTAATAATAACTCACGACCACTGTCTAACGATTCATAAGCAAAAACCTCAGTACCCGGAGGTAAAGGTTGCCCATTATATTTACCGGTAAAACGGTCAATATATTGATCATTTAAATCTGAAACTAAACGGAACTCTAAGTTTGCAGTGCGACCTAATACACGTTTTGCTTCAGCAGTATCTTGTACACCTGGCAGTTCAACCACGATACGGTTACTACCTTGACTTTGCACCAAGGCTTCAGCCACACCTAATTCGTTGATACGATTTCGTAGTGTGGTTAAGTTTTGGTTTAACGCATAAGACTGAATGTCTTGCTTGGTCGCATCGTTATAGGTCAACTTAAGCGTAGAGCCAGTATCTGTAGCTAAAGCTTGTTGATTATATTTATTTCCATCGCGACGTAAGAAATCCATCACCGCTGCACGGTCATCATTATTGGCAAACTGAATGGTAATCACATTGTTATTCAATGCAAGACTATTGAAATTAATCTTGTTGTCACGGAATTCACGACGTAAATCAGTTGCTGATGTTTCCATACGCTGTGCAATCGCTTTATCCATATCTACTTCAAGTAGGAAATGAACACCACCACGCAAGTCCAAACCGAGCTTCATTGGTTTAGCACCAATTTTTTGTAACCACTCAGGTGTTGTTGGCGCAAGGTTTAACGCAATCGTATAGTTTTCACCCAAACCTTTGCTTAGTACATCTTTTGCCTTTAATTGGGCTTCTGATGTGCTTAAACGTAAGAGGGCAGCATTGTTGGTGAAAGTATTATCATGGCTGCTAATATTTTCACTTTTTAAAATTTGCTCTGCTTTTTGTATCACTGATTTGTCAATCGTGGTACCAGCCTTGGCACCCGAAATTTGAACAGCAGGTTCATCAGGATATAAACTTGGCAGCGCGTATAATGTACTGATTACTAGTACCACTAGAATCAATAAATATTTCCATGCAGGGTAACGCATTCGCTTTCTTCTTAAAATGAAAAAGTCGTGCTAAGTGCACGACCGTTTTATGATTAAAGGTTATTTAATGTGCCTTCAGGCAGAACTGAAATAACACTTGCACGTTGAATTTTCACTTCATTTCCTTTGCCTAATTCAACCACTGCAAAGTCTCCGTCGATTTTCAGAATACGACCCATTAAGCCGCCTGCAAATACAACTTCACTGCCCACACCTAAGCTTTCAATTAAAGTACGGTGTTCTTTTGCACGTTTTGCTTGAGGACGCCAGATGAGAAAATAGAAGATCGCGATAAATACAACGATCATCAAAATGTTTGCCATCATGCCTGGACCTTGTGCAGGCGCTGCCGCAGCGTGAGCAGAAGAAATAAATAAACTCATTTCAGTTTCCTAATGTTAAAAATTTTCTGCCATTTGCATGGCTTTTAAATCGACTTGTTCTGCAATTTACCTTGTCTTGGGTTTCAGCGCAAATACTGTTGAATTAATCTTCAATTCAGCTTTATATTGGGGCGTTAGTCCACAGGACAAGGTGGAACTTCTAAACCGCGACGTTGATAAAAATCTGTCACGTATTCATCAAAAGTACCTTGATCTAAAGCATCACGAATATCTTGGGTAAAGCGTTGGTAATAACGCAAATTATGGATGGTACCCAACATTGAACCGAGCATTTCACCACATTTTTCTAAATGGAATAAATAGGCACGAGTGAAGTTGGTGCAGGTATAACAGTCACAATGCGGGTCTAATGGACGTTGATCATGGCGATATTGGCTGTTACGAATTCGCACTAAGCCATCTGTAACAAAATAATGACCATTACGTGCATTACGTGTTGGCATCACACAGTCAAACATATCCACACCACGACGGATTGCTTCAACGATATCTTCTGGTTTGCCTACGCCCATTAAATAACGTGGTTTATCTGCTGGCATTTTCGCTGGGAGATAATCCAAAACTTTGATCATTTCTTCCTTTGGTTCACCTACTGAGAGTCCACCAATTGCAAAACCATCAAAATCGATTTCTTTTAAACCATTTAAAGACTCTTCACGAAGATCTTCATACATGCCACCTTGAATAATTCCAAACAAGGCATTTTTATTTTTAAGCACATCATGATGTTGAGTTTTACAACGTTTTGCCCAACGCAATGACAATTGTAATGACTTTTGGGCTTCCTCATGTGTTGCAGGATATGGTGTGCATTCATCAAAAATCATCACAATATCTGAGTTCAAGGTATGTTGAATATCCATTGAAATTTCAGGTGATAAAAAGACTTTTGAACCATCGATTGGAGAGCGGAAGGTCACACCTTCTTCTTTGATTTTGCGCATTGCTCCAAGACTGAATACTTGGAAGCCACCTGAGTCCGTCAGAATAGGTTTGCCCCATTTCATAAACTCATGCAAACCGCCATGTTCACGAATAACATCTAATCCAGGGCGTAAATAAAGGTGAAAGGTATTTCCTAGAATAATTTGTGCTTGGATATCTTCAATATCACGTGGCAACATCCCCTTAACAGTACCGTAGGTACCGACAGGCATAAACACAGGAGTCTCTACGACACCATGTGCTAAAGTTAAACGACCACGACGAGCACGCCCCGACTGACCTAATTTTTCAAACTTCATAAATGACCTAAATCTGGCGAAAAAACAGTTCGCTGATTGATAATTGCAAAAGGGGCTATTTTCCCTGATTTTAGGGTTGAATACCAGTCATGTTATTTTTCATCATGTTAAAAATTGAAGATATGACTTGATTTATATGTATGCGAATAGATAGTTGCAGGTGTTTGTATTTTATTCTTTATAAAAGAAGCGGACTTTGGTCCACTTCTTTTAGGTTAACCGTCCGATTAATCTTTGGCTTTGCGCCCCATGACGATTAACCCAATAATCGCAAGAACTAAAATAAAAATGCCATAATGATTCCAAAAATTGCGTTGCATTTTATTTTCTTGGTAATCAGGATTTTTACTTAATGATGCAATCACATCTTCAGGTAATTCATAAAAAGTATCTGGTTCAGCATCAGTCATTCCAACCAGTGTACAATCCCATGTTCTCACATCTGCCCATAAAATTCCGAAGTGACTACATTTGTAGCCTACATTTAAGCTTTTAAGGTCTTCATATTGGCTGATGAGTTCTTGTGGAAATGCACCAACTTTAAACATTTCATCACCTGTATTGAAAACCAAGAGTCCTTTTGCTTGAGCAGGAGCTTGCCATATGAAACACAGACAGAACATCATGAATAGTTTTTTTAACATTGTATAACTCCAATCTTTAGATTGTTTTTTATAAGTTGATCGTTTTGTTCTAAAAATAGTCATTTTTTTAGCGGTTTGAAAAATATCAGAAAATGATCGAAATGTCATTTTTTAATCTAAAAATAGCTGTATTTATCTTCAAAGATGATCGAGATTTGCAAACGATGATTTATATTTTGGTTTTAAAATAAGTCTATTTGATGCATTCATAGTATCAAATGAAAATTCAAAAAAACCTTCTTAGCATTTATCTAAGAAGGCATACAAAAGGTTTAGGGTGATGTTGGTGACTAATTGAAATTTGGTTTGTAATCGAAGTTTTGAGTTACAACATTATCTGAAAATGGACGAATCGTCTTCTTCGCTAAAGTGATGGTGTTAATCATATTATTCGGGAAGATTTCGATGGTGTTGTTAAATTCTTCAACATTACGATTGAAGATTGTAATCGCTGCACCGACATTTTCATTTTGCTCTTGAATATCATCCATCATTTTTGCATACAGTGTATCAGCCTTAAGTTCAGGGTAATTTTCAACAACAACATTTAGACTTTTCATTAAGTCTTGGTTGAGTTTTTCCACATGTTGTAATTGAGAAACATCAGTATTGTTTAAATTTAAATTCAAAATTTGCTGACGTAATTCAGTCACTTTTTCTAAGGTGGATTTTTCAAATTGAGTATATTGCGCCAGTGTCTGTTCTAAAGTCTCAAGCGTCTTTACTTTTTGACGTTCAAAATTCGCCACTTCGGCCCATGCACGTTGGGTTGCATTGAAATAACGCACAATATTATTTCTGACTAAAATGCCCCAAACGATAATGGCGATAAAAATCCCAATAAATATGATTAAACCCATTCTGATTATTCCTTATGATTTATGAAATCAAGTTTAGCATGCTCTGTTTGAATTTTTCATATTCAGGCATGGTTAATGTTCTTAAATGTCCACGTAGTGCCGAGATATCTTGAGGGCTTTGCTTTTTTCGAGCAATTCGAAATAAGTTTTGATCACCCATATAGCACAGCATATTTTCCTCAAAATGATAAACAATATCACCTGAATATTGTTGAAAAAAATCACTTAATTTTAAGGTAATACTTGGGCTGATGGTTCGTGCCAATTGATGTTGATTATAGCCAAAAATATATAAGTTTTGGTTCACCATAATATCGGCTGTTTTCCAGCGCTGTGTATACGGCGGTGTGAACTCATGATGTTTGTTGCTGGCAGCAAATCCAAGTGCAGGCATTTGAAAAATAAAAGCGCCCCATTGGTCTTTGTGAATTTCTCTGATTTTTTGCTTTTCACCTTGGCTATTTGGGAGTGAAAACTCATCAATATAATGATATTGAAACAACATCACATGATGTTCTTGTTCTCCATCAAACCAAACTGTAGAGGCAAATTGTTCGATTTCATTTGATACATTGCCTTGGGCAAAAAAAGGAAAGGTTTGTTTTAATCTGCTCATGACCAATAAGGTATTGCTTGTGGTCGAGATATGAGTTGGTGTTTTATTGAAATGCAAGTCATACCGCAACAACATTATTTTCTGCTCTAGAAAATTAATGACTTCGTCAATTGGGTCACTGGGCTCATAAATTAAATAGGCAGCAAAACAGCATAATAATCCAGCTAAAAGCACCAGTGGATAGGGGATAAATGGATGAAAAAACCAGCCAATTAGCGCAGTTGCTATCCCCAAAATAAACAAAAATCGAGGAATTACATTATAGAAAAACAGATCTTTGCTTTCACCCCAGGGATGTAGACCATCCAAAATATCTTGCGCAGATTGAGCCTGTTGCCCAATCTCCCACAATCGAGCAATATTACGCATCACATGTTGATTTTTTCGAGTGCGGTAATGCAGTAATCGTTCAACGGTTTCTATAGGCATAATTGCTCATCATGATTTGGCCTTTCAGCAACTAAAATTTTAAATACTTTATCGATAATTATGCGATAAATCACATTAAATACCAATTAACTTATTTATTTTTAAAACTTATTTGTTTCAGTGTTAGGTTGAACTTCTTGCAATATTGTTATGAGTGATTGTTTAAGTTGCTCATAATCAGGCATGCTCATGCTTTCCAGTTGAGCTGCTAGGTCATGTACAGTCTGGACTTGATTCACTTGCAAATGCGGTTTGGTGATGTCAATCTTAAATAACCAACACAGTGCTGGGTGTTGTGGGTGAATGTAAAAATCACCTTTGAAATTCGACATCGCCTGATCAAGCATGAGTACATGATTGGGACTGAAAAATTTAGCCAAACGCATTTCGTTGGTTCCGCTGAGTTGATATTGATTGTCAAAACGAATATCGCCACTGGACCATTTCGTTCCAAGTCGGCACGCGCGGTTTTGTTTGGAAGAAATACTGATACCTTGGGTGGGAAAATTCTCAACAATGATTCCCCATAAATCGTAATGGCGATATTCAGTTTTTGTTTTACCATCCGAATCGCGAGTTTCAACTTCATCAACATAATGATAGTTAAACAACATATATGGATAGATGAAACCATTAATTTGCCAAGTACCATAAATGGTATTGCGAATTGAATTTTCATAGTCCCCTAAGCCAAATAATGGAAAATCATAAGGAGAGATAATTTTGTTATCGGTCTCGTTCGGAAAGAAGCGAATTTGATATTTTGCCTCTAAATTCTTTTGCTGGAGATAATCTATGAGTTGATTGAGTGGCTTGGTTGAAGTACGTTTATAAAAAGCAAAGACAATACTGGCTATTGCAAATAAAAATAGAATTGGATGAGTAAAAAAAGCCAAAATGGCAACGCCTATACCCACACAGATAAAAAGCCAAAAAGTATAATTTTGAATAGACAGGCTTGGATCATCTTGCCAATGCTTTAACTTTTCGATCAAGTGCTCAAAATTTTCAGTTGAAGCTAATAATCGGTTGATTGAATCAATATTACTTTGGGTTTTACCATTATTGACATGTTGTTGACTAAACGCATTTTGAATTTTTGTTGGTAAATCATTCATCTTTATTCATTATTGTGACGAGTTTTCAGAAGCTTAATTGTAACGAAAAAATGATTTTAAATGCAAAGCATCCTTTGAATGAATACTTTGCAGGTCGTGCTGTAAATTATGGCGTAAACTATTCTGCTGTCATTTGTTCTGTATTTGCATTTTCAATCAGCATGGCATCGCCATAACTAAAGAACCGATATTTTTGCTCAACTGCATGTCTATAAGCATTTAAAATATTGTCTCGATTGGACAATGCCGCAACCAGCATTAACAGCGTTGATTCAGGCAAGTGGAAGTTAGTGATCAAGCGATCCACCACACAGAACTGATAGCCAGGATAGATAAAGATTTGGGTATCTCCTGTCCAAGCCGCAATTTTACCACCTGAAGCTTGTGCAGCACTTTCCAATGCACGTGTTGCTGTGGTCCCTACTGCAATGACTTTATTCCCACGTGCTTTGGTTTCTTGAATAAGTTTTGCGGTTGCCTCAGGTACATCGCACCATTCACTGTGCATAATGTGATTTTCGATATTGTCTGTCCGCACAGGTAAAAATGTACCTGCACCGACATGTAAGGTCACAAAAGCTTGTTGGATACCTTTTTGTTTTAATTTTTCCAGTAAGCTTTGATCAAAGTGCAGACTTGCGGTCGGTGCTGCAACACTTGCTAACTTGGTTGGATCATTGAATACGGTTTGATAGCGTTCAGTATCGATCGCTTCAGCTTCTCGATTAAAATAAGGTGGTATAGGTAATTGCCCATACAAATCCAGAACCTGCAAAATTGGCTGAGAAAACTCGACAATAAATAAGTTTTCATGACGCCCTTGTACAATGGCTTTAATACCATCTACACCAATAAATAGTTCAGCACCTGCTTTAGGTGAATTACTGGCTTTGATGTGACAATGTGCAATAGTTTGATCAAATATACGCTCCACCAAGACTTCAACTGCACCTCCAGATGCTCGTTTACCTTTAAGGCGTGCCTTCATCACTTTGGTATCATTGAGTACCATCAAGTCACCTTCATCGAATAAATCTAATATATCGGTGAAACTGTGATCTTGATATGAGCCATCTGCATTGAGATGTAAAAGGCGAGAAGCGCTACGTGTTTCAAGCGGGTAGCGTGCGATAAGTTCATCGGGAAGTTCGAAACTAAAATCAGAGAGTTGCATCATGGGAAAGAAAAACTGACATTGGAGATTTAAAAACTGCGCTTAGTATAGTCTTTTTTCAAATTAAAGGCTGAAATTGGTGATTTATAATCCAAAAAAACCAGATATGCATTAATTTTATACAAATGTGAAAACTTGTCGTTGACAAGAAAATGAAACGCGCTATTATACGCACACAACCTCTCCCGAGGTGGTGAAATTGGTAGACGCGGTGGACTCAAAATCCACTGTCAGCGATGACGTGTCGGTTCGAGTCCGACCCTCGGGACCACTTATTTAAGCAATAAGTTATATTAAAATAATTTTTATAAACAATTAAAATTTTGTGGCTTTTTTCTAAATTTACAACTCTCTTGTAGACAAATGCTAATATTTCCATATCTATTATCTTCAAATGTTCTGAATGGTCGGTATTTGCATGGCTACCTATGAAGTTTCTAAATCTTTTGTTGATAAAGTTGAGTTTGGAAAAACAGGTCAATAAGCCGATCATGATTCTTCTTTGGTAGGTTCTGCTCTTCGTTTTACCCAGAAATCGAAAGCGTATATTGCAGAACGCCGCAAAAACAGAAAAAATTATCGTATTGAGATTGGTAAACATTTTGGTCCATACTGGCTATATTAGAGGCAGTTTATTGAATAAAGCATTTTTTGATAAATTGGGTTTATCTTCAAATTAGTTGAAATTTTACTTATGAAATACCAACCGCCTTATAGCATCACATCCAAAATCATTCATCTGATTGCGCAGATTAGTGAGAATATAGGGCGTTTGACTGTTTTAGAAGAAATCCAAGATAGTCTAAAATTAAGGAAAGTTAATCGTATCCGCACTATTCAAGGTTCATTGGCAATAGAGGGAAATACGCTCAGTACAGAACAAATCACAGCGATCTTTAATGGTAAAACAGTAATTGCACCTCCAAAAGAAGTGCAAGAAGTGCGTAATGCTATCAAAGCCTATGAAGGCTTTCAGCAATGGCAACCGGGTCACGAAGTAGACTTATTAGAAGCACACCAAATTTTAATGACGGGCTTGATCGATGAAGTCGGTCAATATCGTCATGGTGGTGTCGGTGTAATGTCAGGCGATCGAGTTGTGCATATGGCGCCTCCTGCCAATCAGATCAATCGACTGATGGCTGATTTACTCGATTGGTTGAATGATAGTGAAATACATCCATTGATTCAAAGTTCAGTATTCCACTATGAATTTGAATTTATTCATCCATTTTCAGATGGTAATGGGCGGATGGGGCGACTATGGCAAACACTGATACTGAGTAGATGGAATCCTATCTTTGTCAATATCCCAGTTGAAAGTCTGATCTATCAAAATCAAAAAGCCTACTATGAGGCTTTACAAGCAAGTACTGATCGGGCTGATTCAGCGCCATTTATCGAATTCATTTTACAGATGATTTTAGATGCAATCCTTAGTTCAAATGACACCGCTCAAGATAGCGATCATGCTACCGCTCAAGCTGATGCAGAAGCTCGTTTAGAACGTAGCGATCAAGTAGAACGTTTAATTTCAGTAATGAAACAAGAAGACTATACGTTGACTGAGTTGATGCAATTGGTGGGGTTAACGCATCGAGCAACTTTTCAAAAGAATTATCTCAATCCCGCGATAGAGGCGGGTTTGGTTGATCGTACTATTCCTGACAAGCCGAAAAGCCCAAAACAGAGGTATCGTAAAATTCTATGATGAACACCGTAGTTATTGTTAACAACTAAAGGTAGGCATAAAGTCTACAAAAAATTCTGTAGCTTTTCTGTAGACAGCTAGATTATTTTTTCGTGACTTGAGCTGTTTTGAATTATCAGTACTTATCGGTAATCCCCCCTCAAAATAATTGAACTCAAAAGTAGAAAACCGAAGGAAAGTTCCCACGATTTGATTAAGATATGACTCTTGAGCAAACTGGAGAACTTTCTTTTCTACTATGATCGTATGATTAGATTGAAAATAATAATCAAGTAAATTAAAAATTATAGAAGAACAATAAATTTAACATTTTATGGGTCGGTTTATTATCAGCTATTGCTAAGGATTGCATATTTCCGTTAATAAATGGATCATTTTTTCCAAAAATATATTCTGTTGCAAAAGAGAACTTTTTCACATCAAGTTGTGCTCCAATCGTATGACGTGTTGAGTCTTTATAATCATCAATATTTTTATTATATAGCGAATAAGTCGCATACGGTGTTAGATTAAAACGACCATTTGGATCTTTATAAGCATAATTAATATCGATGGCATAGAAATCAGCATCATTTGCAACATAATAGTTTGTATCAAATGCTCCCATGACGGAATAATTAGGTTGTAATAGATCTTTGTTTTTAATTTTGTTCCTACCAGTCGTTAATGTTAAATTAAAGTTATTATAATGAGCACGAGAGAAAATAGCCCAACTATTACGATGCCCTGTCTGATTATTGGTTTTATTATCCAATTGTGAATACCAATAAGAGCCTCCTGCGCTTAGATTCAGTCCGTCAATCCATTGAGGTAATTTTTGATCGATACGTGAAACGAGCATATTTTTTTCTTGCAAGCGGGTTTCATTCGGATCATTGGGATTGACATAACTGGCAGAATATCGTGCAGCATTTTTACTATCTCCTACATAACTTCCCGCATCACGGGCGAAATAGGCGAGGTCGATTGTCGTATCATCAGAGAGCTGAGTATTGAAGTTCACGCCCAAATGGTGAATATCTGATAAACCTGAAGTCACAGTAATGTCTCCAAACCAATTGGTTGACCAGCCACGACCAGGTCCGAAAGGTACATCCTGTATCCCAATAGTTATACGATTACTTGGATTAATCTTATAGCCAAGATTGGCATTGACCAAAGAAGAAAAATCACAGATTTCATCAAATTGATAACAACGATATTCAAAATTACCAAAGAATTGGGTTGCGTCATATTGAATGGCTAATTTTGCTGCATCAAATTTGAGCTTATGTTCATCATTAGAATAGTTTTTATCCTGAATATTGGCACGTAGCCATCCTGAAAATGTAAGTGCCCCAAGATTAGATTGGGGATCTCCGATTTGAGAGGAAGCTTGTGTCATCTGAGGATAAAATATAGATAATAGGGTCAAGTTTATAGCTAAGTATTTGAATTTAAACATTGATATCTTCCTTGATATTGATTTACTGAATTTATTTTTTTGTGCTCCAGACTGAAGCTTGAAAATATATTTGTTATGAATTTCTATATGGAGAAATTTAGAACATGGATTTTCTTTGATTTATTAATAGCAAAACACGAAAAGAAAAAGAATATTGCATGCATTAAATGTCTACGAAAATAAGTCGTAAAGACATTCCCTTTTTTCGTTTGTAGGTCAGAATCAGTAAAAACATACTAAATTAGTTTATTGAAATTGATAGTTTTGTGAATCGATCAATTATCTACAGTTATAAAATGGAGTGTACTGTAGTCGTTTATTAGAATTTTTCTAAATTTAATATATGGATCAATAAACAATTAAAATTTATAAGGAAGGATTCAATGGAACAACATGACAATATATCTAATCGTAGTGATACGGACAATAAATTATGCCACAGTTTATCAAGCCGACAGGTGGGTATGATAACAATTGGTGGAATTATTGGTGCAGGTCTATTTATTGCATCAGCATCAGCCATTAATACGATTGGTCCCACGATATTATTTTCTTACATGATTGTAGGTATTCTAGTGTTCTTAGTGATGCGTATGCTGGGTGAAATGGCAGTGCTACATCCAGACTCAGGCTCATTTTCAGTTTATGCTGAAAAAACATTAGGACATTGGGCTGGTTTTACCACAGGTTGGTTATACTGGTGGTTTTGGATGTTAGTTGTTGCTTTTGAAGCAATAATGGGGGCAAATATATTAGTTGCTTATTTTCCTGATGTACATCCCGCTATTTTTGCTTTTAGTATTCTTTTAATCTTAACCTTGACAAATCTTTTCGACGTAAAAAAATTTGGTGAGTTTGAATTTTGGTTTGCTTTAACTAAAGTTGCTGCCATAGTTATTTTCATTGTTATATGCGTTTCAGCAATTTTGGGTTATTGGTCATTAAATCCAAATATTAGTGGTATTGCTAATTTATATCAGCATGGCGGACTATTTCCTCATGGCTATGGGGCTATTCTGTCTGGGATATTAATTGTGATGTTTTCATTCTTTGGTGTGGAAATGTTGTCAATTGCTGCTGCAGAGGCAAAACATCCAGGCAAGGAAATTCGCCGTTCAACCAATCTGGTGATTTATCGTATTGCAATATTCTATGTACTTTCCATTTTTCTAGTGCTGTGTATCGTGCCATGGACAGATAAAGGGTTACAGGAAATGGGAACGTTTCAGTATGTTCTGCATGTTCTAAATGTACCGGGTTCAAAACTCATCATGGATCTGGTTGTTTTCGTTTCGGTAAGCAGTGTTTTAAATACAGGCACCTACATAAGTTCTCGTATGTTGTTTTCTTTAGCAAGTCGTGGAGATGCACCTAAAATTTGCGCTAATGTAACCCGGGCAGGTGTACCACGAACAGCAGTTATCGTCACCACCATTTTCTCAATCATTTGTTTAGGACTTAATTATTATGCTTCTGAGGGATTGTTTTTCTTCTTTTTATCTACCTTAGGCGCAATTAGCTTACTCATTTATTTAATTATCGCGTTATCTCAATTAAAAATGCGTAAATCATTAGACAAACAAGGTATTCAGCTTGATTTTAAAATGTGGTGTTTTCCATATTTGACTTATGTTGTCATTGCTTTAATTACACTCACATTGGGATATATGTTTGTGAATGAAAAGTATCAGTACGAAACCATAGTCACTTTAGTTTTGGCAATTGGTACAGTGAGTGCTAGTTTCATTGTTAAATTCATAAAGAATAAATCGAATTCTTAAATATACGAGACAACTATCAAAAAGAATTCTTTAATCAAATGAGTTCGAGCTCTTGTGGAGCTCGAATGTTATGAATGCTCTGAGGAGTTAAGGACACTATGTTGCGTGCTTATGCTGCACTTGTCTTACTGGGTATCATTTGGGGAAGCAATTTCATCTATATGAAATGGGCGACCGCTTTAATTTCTCCAGCTCAGACGGTATTCATGCGGATTTTCTTTGCTTTCATCCCTCTTTTAATCGTTGCTTTGTATACAGGAAGTATTTCATTGAAGCAACTACGTTATCTAAAGCATTTTGTGGTCATGTCTGTTTTAGCAGCGATCCTTTATTACTATGGTATTGTTGCTGGAACGGCATTATTACCAAGTAGTATCGCTGGATTATTAAGTGGAATTATTCCTATTTTTACTTTACTTGCAGCACTCATTTTTTTGCGTGAAGATCGATTGTCACTAGGCGTCATTATGGGCATTGCGCTCAGCTTTTCGGGGATTATCTTAAGTGCTCGTCCGTGGGAAAGTTCAGAATTTATTTCATTAATGGGAATATTCTGGGTAATGGTCGGATCTTTGAGCTTCGGTATCTCATTTGTTTATGCCCGATATTATCTTTTGCCATTAGAGATACCATCCATTGCACTTGCAACTTGGCAATTAGGTATAGCCGTATTGACACTTTTTTTATTCATTGATTTTAAAGGTATTACAACAATATATTCTGATACACATGTACTTATAGGTACTATTATTGGGCTAGGTGTAATGGGTACGGGAGGAGCTTTTCTTTTGTATTATTACATTATTCAAAAATTAGGAGCAGTGAAAGCTTCAGTTGCAACATATATAGCACCTGTGATTGCTGTGATTATTGGTGCTGTAATGGGGGAAAATGTAACAGTAATTGAGTGGTTCGCGCTCACACTTATTATCGGAGGAGTCATTGTCATCCAAACTACAAAGTTAGGTTAAGGTGATTGTTGTTAAAAAGGACAGCGAAAAGATGAAAAAAATCTGCTTGATTGGGTATTTTTTGAATTTTTTTTTTTACTGAATGAGTTAAATTGAAATTCGTATTATTGAGTCAGTGATCTAAAGGTATTTGGTCAAAGCAATGATATGGCAGACTAAAAAACAAGTAACTTTCAATGGATTTGGGCACTCTTCAATATAAAAAAAGGAATTTAAAAAATGCATAAAATGACATCCAGAACTTTTCCATCGACGACATCATTACGATGCTTTGAAGCTTCTGCTCGATTTTTAAGTTTTACCAAAGCTGCTCAAGTCCTCCACATGACTCAAAGTGCTGTAAGTAAACAAGTCATCCATTTAGAGGATAGCCTTAACACGACTTTATTTGACCGTTCTTTAAAGGGTTTAAATCTTACTCCTTCAGGTAAAATATTCCTGGCAGAAGCCCAAAAGATACTCAATCAAATCGAAATCTCTGTTTTAAATATATTGGCACATGGGAGTGAAGCAGAGACGGTGAATATCGCTGTTCACCCTACGTTATGCGCGAGATGGTTGATTAAAGCATTAAAAGGATTTGGAAAATCTCATCCCAATATACATCTCGATGTTCAAGAACAAATTCATGATTCGGAAATTGAAAATTTACAAGCAGATATTGCCTTTTTATATGGTGAAGGCGTCTGGAGGGATATGACCAGCATCAAATTATTTGAAGAGCAGTGTGTAGCCGTGTGTTCTCCTGAAATTACACAAACGCCTTTTAATAGTTTAGAAGACTTTCATTGTCATGTTTTAATTCAATGTCGATCACGTCCTAGAGCATGGGATGAATATTTTCAAATGCAAGAGTTCGTAAATGAACACCCATTTATTGGTCCAAGATTTGATACTTTTTATTCATGTATTAATGCGGCAATAATAGGTTGTGGTGTTGCACTTATTCCCAAATTTTTGATTGAAGAAGAGTTATTAACTCAAAAATTAATCTTGGCTTGGCCTTATGAATTAAATAATACCAAAGCTTATTATATGACTTATCCAACATCGATGGCGAAAACGCCAAAAGTCGTGACAATTACACAATGGATTCAAGATCATTTAAATGAATGTTAAAACGCAAAAGATTGGATAATTAAGGGACTAACCACTGTCCTTGCCATTCTCCATTTTTATCTTTTTCAAAAAAACATCTTATATGGGGATTTTCATTCAGGTCCAACCACTCTAAACTTGTTATGTGGATATCAATAAGATCAAAAAAAATCGATGGTTCTTTATTGCCATATTCTTCATCTATATATTTGACTTCGTGAGGTGAAGCAATTTTTTTGCCAGGTGAAACCGATGTTTTAAACAGTAAATGGGTGTGTTGTTTTAATTTATGCCAAGCTTCTTTTTTTGTTTGCGTATCTTGAATAATATTTGCTTCACCTTCGATTCGTAATTGGGTTCCTTTAGGATCAAATGCAGCTAAAGCAACTTTATGATTATTATTTATTTCTTCTATTTTTTGAGAACGTGTATCAGTAAAAAAAGAAATTATTCCTTTCTCTGCGTTGAAGTCGCGAAGTACAATTGTCCTAAGCTTAGGTTCATTTTTTGAATTTATGGTCGCAAGTTGCATCAGGGTAAAAGGGGAGCGCTCTATAGAAGCTTGGGTTAGGTGATCCATAATTTGTTTGAATAAATCACTTTTAAGCGGTATACCCATATAACACCTCGGATGACCGATAGGATAAGGCTGTAAGATTTTAATTCCAGCCTTATATCATTAAAATCTTATTGATCAGGTTCAGCGTAAAACTTTCCTGCATGTGCCCAATCAGATGATGGTATTTCTTTAAAAATAATATCAATGGTCTCTGTTGGACATTTTAATATCACTGAAGTCAAGGTTGTGACTTCTTGCATAAACGCTTTCTTTTGCGCATGTGTACGCCCTGGGGCAAGTTCAATTGTAATTAACGGCATTTTGTAAAACTCCCAAAGGGATAAAGCTACATCGCTTTATCCCAATAATCACTGATATTTGTTATTAGATCGAACGAGCTAGACCGCCATCTACACGAATGTTTTGACCAGTAATATATGCAGCACCTTCTGAAGCTAAGAATGCGACCGTCGCTGCAATTTCTTCTGTAGTACCATAACGTTTCATTGGAACACTATCACTGCGTTCGTTTGTCATTGGCAAACTATCAATCCAACCTGGTAAGACATTATTAAAACGTATATTGTCAGTGGCATACTGATCTGAGCAGATTTTTGTAAAGGCAGCTAGACCTGCACGAGCAACCACCGAGGTTGGGAATAATGGACTTGGTTCAAATGCCCATGTAGTAGAAATATTAATAATCACACCACTTTTCTGCTTTTGCATAATCGGTACAACTAAACGAGTTGGACGTACAGCATTTAAAAAGTAAGTATCAATACCAGCATGCCAATCTTCATCCGTTAACTCTAAAATTCCTTTACGCGGACCGTGACCAGCACTATTAACTAAGACATCAATTCGTCCCCAACGTTTAAGCGTTTCATCAATCAGGCGTTGAATATCTTCAGGAGACTGGTTTGAGCCAGTCACACCTAAACCATTTAACTCTTGAGCAAGCGCTTCCCCTTTTCCTGAAGAAGAAAGAATGGCTACTTTGTATCCTTCATTGGCCAATTTTCTTGCGACTGCGGCGCCCATGCCACTCCCTGCGGCTGTAATAACTGCAACTTTATCAACCATTTTCATTTTCCTCACTATAGATGGTAATCATTTTATTTATTGAGTTTAAGTGTTGAGTACACCGCAAACAAACGATATTATTTTGTATGATCAGATAGAAAAACTATTGGCTAAGTTCATGAGAAAGCTTCCATCGTTAAAAGGTTTATATGTATTTGAAGTTGTATCAAGGCACTTAAATTTTAGATTAGCTGCTGATGAGTTAGGGGTCACACAAGCTGCTGTGGCTCAACAAATTAGAGGCTTAGAGGAGGAGTTGGGTCTCAAATTATTTGAAAGAACACCAAGAAAGTTAACAATGACTGAGAGTGCTTATCGATATGCGATAAGTGTAAAACAGGCATTTAAAATATTAGAAGAAGCAACAGAAATATTACATCCGACTCAACCCTATCTTACTATCAGCGTTCCCCCCTCATTTGCTGCGAAATGGTTACTTCCACGTTTAAATGAATTTGCAGAGACTTATCCTGATTTGGATTTAAGAGTTGTTGCGAGTCCAAAGGTACAAAATTTTGGCACAGATGGAATTGATTTAGCTATCCGTTTAGCAGCCCCACCTTTTGAAAATAGTGTGAATGCCGATTTGCTTTTTGAAAACCAGGTGGTTGCTGTAGCAAATCCTTTGCTCATTGAAAAAATAGGGCATCCGCATGATTCTAAAAGTCTTCAATCGTATACTTTAATTCATGATGCCCATAATTTTTGGCCTAAATATCTTCAGGTCGCTTTTCCTGATCATGATTTGTTTAATTCTAAAAATATTTATTTTAATCAGACCTCACTTGCCATTGATTCAGCAATTGCTGGGCAAGGGATAGCCTTAACTTGCCTAAATTTTGTCAAAGATGATATAGAGGCAGGGCGATTAATACGTTTAAACTCAATTACACTCGATACAGGATCAGGCTTTTACCTCATATCACCACGAAAACCTCATCAACCAACTTCATTGCCATTGGTAAAGTCATGGTTAATGAATTCACAATGATTTATTAATTTGAGTCAAGCACTTGATGATTCAGACATGTGATTTGAATCGTTCATATCCAATGTACTTGATACTTTTTATATGAATTTTTAAAAGTTTTGCTTAAACATATTTTTTGCATTTTTGAGTTATAGATGGTCTTTCTATGGCGAGGCGACATCGATGTCGCCATGTTGAGCTGGGAGATATAAGCAAGGACAAAGCCATACTTTATTTTTGCTCAGGGTTGTGGCTAAACTATCTTAACCATGCATTATGGAACTTAAAAATAGTTACGCAATTTTCTTCGTTTCATGCTTTAAAATGTATCGGTCTCATGCCCAATTTTAACCTATAACAAGAGCAATTTATAAAAGGTCAACAGACCCGATGATATTTAAGACTCAGCCCAATTTTTCTAACAGAACCTGAATAGGATGGCGAAGTTGATTTTTTTCTAAACGTTTGACTTGAGTTCGACATGAATATCCAGTTGCTAAAATCCATTGGTGGTGCAGTTCTACCTTACTTTGCCATGATTGTTGATAAATCATTTTTGATTGGTTTAAATGTTCAGTTTCATGACCATAGGTTCCAGCCATACCACAACATCCCAAAGTAAGTGATTCAAGTTCTAAGCCAAACACTTGGAAAATATCTTTCCACATTTGATTCGATTTAGGTTCTTGTGTTCGCTCAGTGCAATGCCCAGCTAAATAATAAATGGATTGAGTTGTTGATAATTTTGGCAGTTCAAATTCGTCCAAGCGTTGCTTTAGCCATTCTTGTACCAACATGACTTGATAACGATGTTCAGGCAATTCTTCAGTAAATCTCTTATGATATTCTTGACGAAAAACTAGCGTCATTGCTGGATCCAAACCGACTATAGGATAACCTAAATCAGAAACTTGATTTAAGAGGGTAATATTTTTTCTTCTCAGCTTTTCAAACTCATCAAGGAAACCATGCACATGCAAAGGTTTTCCGTTGGGGAAATAGGGCAATACATAAGGGATAGCCCCTAATTTTTTTATTAGCGTGATTAAATCCAAAAAGACAGAAGTATCAAAATAGCGTGTGAATGCATCTTGTACAATGAAAACCACATCATGCTCATTACTGGGTAAATTATTTAAGTCCTGATCAACGAGGACAGCACCATATGTTTGTAATCTTTCCTTCACTTTAGGATGAAACAATGGGATATCTGTCATTCTGAGTATTTTTTTCTGGAATGATTTTAGTAAGGTCAGTCTTTGTGTCACATTATATAAAGATGAGATCGATGCGACTTGGGGTAAGATAAATTCCAATTTTGCCAATATATAATCACGAAGTTGACGAGGATATCGTTGATGATAGCGGGCTAAGAAACGTGCTTTTGCATCAGGAATGTCTACTTTAACAGGACATTGTCCAACACAGGATTTACAAGACAAACAACCATGCAAAGCCTCATATACCTCCTGATCAAAACCCATACTAGATTGTTGATTTTCCTCTCGTCTAAGCCACTCTTTCACTAATGTTGCACGTCCTTTGGGAGAGTGAATACGATTTCGTGTCACTTTATAAGAAGGGCACATGGGATCATTTAAATCATAATTAAAACATGCGCCATTTCCATTACAGTGCATGGTCGTGCCAAAATTCTTCCAGTCGATCTTTGAAATTTGACGATCATAATCCCCGCGTAGCGGAATTTCGGTGAGTCTGATCAATTTACTGGTGGGTAATGTTGCAGGCGTTGCAATTTTCCCAGGGTTGAGTTGATTAAATGGATCAAAAAGCGCTTTGATTTGTTGTAATAGGGGATAGGCTTGTCCAAAAAATATAGGGGCGTAACCAGAACGTAAGCCTTTACCATGTTCCCCCCATAACACACCACCATAATGATGCGTTAATTCGACGACCTTCTCTGTAATTAATTTTATCATTCCCAATGACTTGGGGTCTTTCATATCCAATGCCGGGCGTACATGCAGTACACCAGCATCAACATGTCCAAACATGCCGTATTCCAGACCATGATGATCTAAAAGCTGTCTAAAATCTGCTATATACTCAGCCAAGTACTCAGGGGGAACGGCTGTATCTTCAACAAAAGGCTGAGGTCTTTTTTCCCCTTCGACATTACCCAATAATCCGACTGCACGCTTACGCATTGCATAAACGTGATTAATTTCAGTTTCTCCCCACGCAACAGTGGTACTGAGTCGTTCGATCTGTCTGTCTTGAGATAAATGCTGTAAAAAATCTTCTAGATGTTGTTTTAATTCAATTTCAGTTGTTGCATCAAGTTCAACTAAATTAATCCCCTCAATCGGTTTTTCTAAATGATTGTCTGGAAAAAATTTTGCGACATTGTGCCAAACGATATCATTTTTAGCTAAATTTAAGACTTTGGAGTCAACCGTTTCAATTGATAGTGGCTTATGTTGCATGAGCACATTGGCATCTTTTAATGCATCCTGAAAGTTGGTATAGCCGATATTTATTAACAGTCGATACTTTGGAATCTCTAAAACGTTTAATTCTGCCTCGACAATAATGCCTAAAGTTCCTTCACTACCACAGAGTAGGGCGTTTGGATTAAAATATTCATCATCCAATAAATTAGGCAAATCATAACCCGTCAATGATCGATTCAACGATGGGAAACTATTTTTAATTATGTCTTGATTAATTTTAGCGACTGTAAAAATCTGGTGGTATAAATTTTTCTGAAAGGGAGTTTTATCTAAAATTTGTTGTTGCCATGATTCTCGTTTTAATGCTTGGGAATGTAAAATCTCACCCCCCCTTAATACTGTAGATAAACGCGTTACGTGATGATGTGTTTTTCCATATCGGCAACTCCCTTGTCCACTTGCATCTGTATTAATCATTCCTCCAATGGTTGCTCGATTTGAAGTAGACAGTTCAGGAGCAAAAAATAAACCATATTTTTTTAATTCAGCATTGAGTTGATCTTTGACGACACCAGCCTGAACAATAGCCTTTTTTTGTTGAACATCGATCGATAATATTTTATTCATGTGTCGAGAAACGTCGATGACAATTCCATTTGTTAAAGATTGTCCGTTCGTTCCTGTACCACCACCGCGAGCAGTCAATACTACAGATTGATATTGATGTTCACTCACAAGACGCATAATCATTTCAATATCATGTTGATGTTTCGGATAAATAATCGCTTGCGGATGATATTGATAAATTGAATTATCTGTAGAAAATACTTGGCGAGTCGCTTCGGAACAATCTATTTCACCTTCAAAACTGGATTGGAGTTGTTCAATAAACTGCTGCGTTATAATTGCTAAATCCTGTTTCATATATATGCCTTATTAAAATCACGAACAAGCATTGTCTTGCTTTGGCAATGACAGTTTTAGTTAAGAATTCTTTAACTCCTGGTCATTTAAGAGATAATTCTTAAACATTGACCTGCGTGATATAAGGTAATGCCACAGTCATAGAACATTGCTCGAGCATTACGGAAAGAGACTTTGCTTGATTCCAGATCACTAAAAGGTAGCGGTAAGTTTTCACGGTCATCATCTTGAAGATACTGAGCAAATGCTTTTCCCATTAATGTGCCAGTTGTGATCCCTCGACCATTAAAGGCAGTTGCAGCCACAATTCCTGGTGCGGGTTCAAAAATACGCATAATATGGTCTGTGGTAAATCCAAATTTTCCAGTCCATTGATATTGCCATTTGAGTTTACCCAATTCAGGAAAGTATTTTTGGGTGATTAGATCAGCCCAAGAATGATAAATGCTCTCTTTTCCTTCATGTCCACCGACAGTTCCGAGTAACAGACGATTTTCTTTATCTCGGCGAATACTTGATAACGCTAAACGTGTATCCCATGAACCATTTTTATAAGGTAAAATTTTATCTGCAATTGAGCCAGTCAAAGGTTCAGAGGCAATTTGATAATATTTAACAAAATAAATAGTTTTTAGAATTTCAGTCCATTCACCTTGTGTGTAAGCATTGGTTGCTAAAACAACTTTATCCGCAGTAATGCTTCCGGAGGTGGTTTTAACACACCATTGAGAGTCGCTTTTCACAATCTCATTCACAGATGAATTTTCGTAAATTTCAACATTTAAACGCTTGGCAGCTTGTGCTAGACCTGTGACATAGGCATATGGGTTTATGGTTCCTGCTCGCTTATCAAGTAACGCTTTTTGAACCACTTTTGTCCCACAATATTCATGACATTTTGCACCTGTCAACACTTCAACATTTGCACCGCGACGACTCAGTTGAAGGTAACGGTGATCAATATCAGCTTCACCTTCCGAGTTATGCGCCATGTGTAGATTACCAGTGCGAGTATCTTGTGCTTGTATACCTAAGCGATCAATCGTATCAAAGACCAGTTGTGGTGCATGACCTAATGCTGTGGTCAACTTTTCTCCGACTTTTTCTCCCAAATATTTATTTAGCTCATCTGGTTGAGCCCATGTTCCTGCATTGACCAAACCGACATTACGCCCAGATCCTCCAGAACCAACTTCTAAACTTTCTACGACTACGACACGGTGTCCTGCTTCTGCTAAATGAATTGCTGCTGATAGACCAGTGAATCCGCCACCAATAATACAAACATCAGTATTTATATCTGTTTGTAATTGAGGGAAATGAGGTACATTATCCACGAGGGTTGACCATAATACTTGATTTTTTAACATGATTATTGCTCTATCCTTATAGCAATCGAATCGCAACATCAAAATGTTGTTGTTTTTTAGATCATTCAATATACTTTTGCATTTTAAGGGTTAAATAAGGTTATATGCTCATTTAACCCTTTGATTATAATAAATAATTAACCAAAGTTAATCCCTTGAGCTAAAGGTAATTCTCGAGAATAGTTGATGGTATTTGTTTGTCTGCGCATATAGCCTTTCCAAGCATCTGAACCAGATTCACGCCCACCGCCTGTCTCTTTCTCACCACCAAATGCACCACCAATTTCTGCACCACTCGTACCAATATTGACATTCGCAATACCACAATCACTCCCAACAGCACTGAGGAATTTTTCAGCTTCACGAATATCGTTGGAGAAAATACATGAAGATAATCCTTGAGGAACATCATTTTGGAGATCGAGGGCTTCGTCAAAATCCTCATAGCCAATCACATATAAAATCGGTGCAAAAGTTTCTGTTTTAACGACATCATCTTGTGCCGTCACTTCAACCAATGCTGGTTTGACATAGTAAGCATGAGGAAATTGATCTGATAATACTCGTTCACCACCTGTTACTTTTGCACCTGCTTGTTGCGCTCGAACAAGCATTGTCTGCATTTGATTAAAAATATGTTCGTCAATTAATGGTCCAACAAGATTACCTTCTAAAGGGTGTCCAATTGAAACTGTGGCATACGCTTTCTTTAATTTTTCAACAACCTCAGCTTGAATCGATTTATGCACAATTAAACGACGTAGTGTAGTACAACGTTGACCTGCCGTACCTACTGCTGAGAATAAAATACCGCGGATGGCTAAATCCAAATCAGCTGTTGGCGCAAGAATCATGGCGTTATTCCCCCCCAATTCGAGAATACATTTGCCAAAGCGTTCTGCGACTTTCGGACCAACAATTTTACCCATACGTGTACTACCCGTTGCACTAATCAATGCAACACGCTCGTCAGTCACTAGTTTTTCACCAATTGAAGCATCACCAATGAGTAATTGGGATAGCTGTGCAGGTGCATCACGACCAAATTGTTTAACCGCTTTTTCAAACAATGCCTGACAAGCTAATGCAGTAAGTGGCGTTTTTTCTGAAGGTTTCCAAATTACAGCGTTACCACAGATTAAAGCCAATGCTGTATTCCAAGACCAAACGGCAACAGGAAAATTAAATGCGGAAATTATGCCGACAACACCTAATGGATGCCAAGTTTCGCGCATGTGATGTCCTGGTCGTTCTGAAGCAATCGTTAAACCGTACAATTGGCGTGATAAACCGACTGCAAAGTCGCAAATATCAATCATCTCTTGAACTTCGCCTAGACCTTCCTGAGCAATTTTACCTGCTTCCCACGAGACCAAAGCGCCAAGTTCATTTTTATATTCGCGTAAAATTTGCCCAAAAATACGCACTAGTTCGCCACGTCGCGGAGCAGGGACTTTTCGCCATTCTTTAAAAGCAATGAGTGCCTGTTGAATACAGCTATCAGCTTGTTTAAGATCATTTACAACAACCTGTCCAATGACACTTCCGTCAATTGGAGTTTTTACGGTTAATGAACCTGTTTGATACGCTTCAGCAGCAACACCTAATTTATTTAATAATTCCTGAATCATGTTATTTCCTTTCCATCATTAAAATGAATAACTCATCAAAGCCTTGTTATACCTTTGACACAATTGATTGATTTAAAGTTGCTAAACAAGCCTCTATTGATTGCTGTTGAGCCTGGGCATAAAGTTGGATTTCATCAAATACTTTTGTGCCTAAACACTGCTCAAAAACGTCTTGATTTGAAGTTGAGCTGTAATCTGTTTGTTCATTTCCGCCCAAATTGGACTGAAAAATTCCTGCTGCAGAGACAGGTAAAAAATCTTCATAGACAATCGGTTCAATTCGAACTCGACCTGTATGAATCAATTCAGGCAAATCCGTTTCTGTCCATACCTGATGAGTGCTAAATGGTTGTGCGTAATAATAAAAGTAAGCTAAATCCTCTACGGCCAATGTGGTGTAACAATCTGGAAACGCTTTGAATGTTTCCTCTAAAATCTGCATATATTGCGCTGCATTTTCTTCAGTCGCGATACCGCCTAATTGCTGTTGTGCTTTGACAAGCAATTCATCATAAAGTTGACGACCTTTTGGTGTAAGCGCGACGCCTCGTTGTTCAATTTCACCAAAACGAGCAGTATGACTTCCTTGTTGATCTGTAAAGATCACTTGTTCCTGTAAAGCTTTAAAGCTGGTTTGACGCAATAAAATCGGACAACGTCGACGAGGTGGTCCTTCGATTATCGCTTTAGGTGTAATCCCACGTCCCATCATTCCATTTTGAACTTGGTCAATATCAAGTGTTCTCGGTGTTAAATGATTGATATGTGGTCCTTTAAATGCAACAACATCAGCAATTAAACGATGTTGGTCATGTAATGCTTGATATAAATCAGCAGTGACTGGTGCATGAGTATGCCAACGGAATGTCTCTAAAACTTCAATAATAAACAGATCTGCATCATCTACACTCAATCCACCTTGCAGTTCATGTTTTGCCGTCAAAGCCAGCGCTTTTTCAGTAAAAATTTGACGTTTTGCCAGCGTTTCTTTTGCGAGTTGGCGTAATTCAGAATGATCCACTAACTCCAGACGTAATAAAGAAGTAAATACTCGGAATGGACTATGATTTAAAGCATCTGTTTGGATTGCCCGAAATGCAGTTGCATGTACAGGAACACCAGCAGGTACTAAGTCATAATAACCTACAGGGTACATTCCCATCACCGCAAAAATGCGACGCATATTATGAAGTTCTTCTGCTGTTCCCAGTCGAATTGCGCCGTGGCGTTCTTGTGATAAACGAGTTAATTCACCAGTTTGTTGTAATTGCGCTTTTAAAATAGTTTGCTGTTCTAAAACAGATTGGTTTACGTCATCCACTAACTCTATTAAATCACCATATAATGGAACTTCGTTTTGATACAACTCTGACATTAACTTTGAGAATTTCGCTCGGATCTCATCCACATTGATCCAATTAGTCATGACTATCTTCCTTTTTAAACACTTGTCATCATTTTTTGATGAGCAGTTTCTGCCAAAATTTGTTCCAATATATTCAGACCTTCTTTTAATACTTTAGGTTCTATCGTCAATGGGGTTAATAGACGAATAATATTTTTCTCTTGTCCGCTTGACATGAGTAATAGACCTTGATTTCTAGCCTGAGTCAGAATGTTTGCTAATACATGTGTACCTGCACCAAATTGGGGGTGGTAAAGTTCAATACCACGCATCGCGCCAATACCGGTTAAACGTCCCAACCAAGGTGTTAAATTCTGTTGTTTCCACTTTGAATAATAAGCTTCAATTGTCTCAATATAATGTTGAATATTTTCTTGGTAAATTTGAGATCGCATGATGTCGAGTGTGGCTAAACCTGCTGCACAAGCAATCGGATTACCTGAATATGTTCCACCTAAAGCCCCTTTATGTGGATGATTCATGTATTCTGCTCGACCAATTAAAGCGCCTAAAGGTATGCCACCTGCAATACTTTTTCCGAGTAACAGTAAATCAGGTTCAATCCCTAACTTTTTAAAAGCAAAAGCTTCACCTGTACGACCAAAACCAGATTGAATTTCATCCAGAATGATTAAAATGCCATTTTTTTGACAGAATTCTTGTAAAAAATGAGCAAAATCAGCATTCATGATGTGAAAGCCTCCTTCACCTAAGACCGGTTCAAATATAATTGCCGAGATATTTTTTATATCCACTTCGACTTGGAACAATCGAGCCAAAGCTTTTTTTGCTTCCTCGGAAGTTATATCGTTGTCTTTGCTCGGATATGGAATATGATAAACAGGACCGGGTAAAGCACCGAGCCCATCTTTATAAGGTGCTACTTTGCCGTTTAAATTCACAGCAGCTAAGGTACGACCATGGAAGCCACCATCGAAAGCGATGACACCGGATCTTCCCGTAACTGTACGAGCTACTTTTAATGCATTTTCGGTTGCTTCGGCACCGCTATTGGTGAGCATTCCTACAATTGGATATTCAACTGGAATAAAATCAGTGAGTTGTTCCATAAACTGTACATAAGGCTGATGATGTGCAGCATTAAAAGCATAATGAGTAAGTTTTTGGGCTTGGTGCTGGATCGCTTTGACAATTTTTGGATGACAATGCCCAAAATTTAGGACACCAATCCCACCAATAAAATCAATATACCTTTTACCATTTTGATCCCAAACTTCTGCATTCAGACCTGTCTCAAGTGTAATGGGGTGAATAAGTCCTAAAGCACTTGAAATTCTTTGATAATTATCCACTTCATTTTTCTCGATAGAATTTATTTGATGTTGTTATTTAAACCTTCGAAATATCGTCCTACAAACGAATTAAAATACTCGCACTATTCCTTTTTTTCGTATCACTTTTTCCGAAAATTGCTTTCATAAACAAAAAAATTAACCTAGTTTAATTGATTAAAAGTTAAGTAAATATCTTTGAGAAATTTGTGTATTTACTTAGACATTATTAATAACGTGATAGAGCAGAACAAATATCAGTTGGATATTCAATATGACAAAACTCTCTTATATCCAAGCAAATGATGCAGCTTGGTTAACTTTTCTTGAACAAATTGAACGCGTATCTCCCTATTTAGAGCATCTAAAACAACATATTGAGATATTAAAAAGACCCAAAAGAGTTCTTATCGTAGATGTACCGATTGTCATGGATGATGGTTCAATTCAACATTTTGAAGGTTATCGTGTACAACACAATTTATCACGTGGTCCTGGTAAAGGTGGTATCCGCTATCACCAAGATGTCAATCTGAATGAGGTTATGGCACTTTCAGCATGGATGACGATCAAAACAGCGGTATTGAACCTACCATTTGGAGGTGCAAAAGGGGGTGTCCGTGTCGATCCACGTAAATTATCGGCTCGAGAATTAGAGCGTTTAACTCGTCGCTATACCAGTGAAATCAGTCATATTATCGGTCCTCAAAAGGATATTCCTGCACCAGATGTTGGAACAAATCAACACGTAATGGGGTGGATTATGGACACCTATTCATCAGGTCAGGGATATACGGTTACTGGTGTGGTCACTGGTAAACCTATCCACTTGGGTGGTTCATTAGGTCGTGTAAAGGCAACTGGTCGTGGAGTATTTGTTACAGGTCGCGAAGTTGCGAAGAAAATTAAGCTCTCCCTTAAAGGAGCTAAAGTTGCTATTCAAGGTTTTGGTAATGTAGGGAGTGAAGCTGGTTTTTTATTTGTGGAATCAAATGCAAAAGTTACTCACATTCAAGACCACACAGGGACTATTTTCAATAAAAACGGTATTGATCTTGAGGCATTACGTGATTATGTCACTGTGAATGAAGGTGTCGGTGGTTTTACTGGTGCACAGCCCATTGCTGATGAAGAATTTTGGTCAGCAGAAGTTGATATCATGATTCCTGCGGCTTTAGAGGGGCAAATCACCATTGATCGTGCTCAGAATATTCAAGCTCAACTGATTTTAGAGGGGGCAAATGGTCCAACTTATCCAAAGGCAGAAGATATATTGGTTGAACGAGGTATTGTTGTCGTTCCTGATGTAGTCTGTAATGCGGGTGGGGTGACTGTAAGTTACTTCGAATGGGTACAAGATATGGCAAGTTATTTTTGGAGCGAAGAAGAAATTAATGAGCGTTTAGACAAACTCATGGTTCAAGCAATTGAGGATGTTTGGAATACGGCAAACAACAATACATGTACCTTACGTACAGCGGCTTATATCTTGGCGTGCGAACGTATTTTAAAAGCGCGTAAAGAGCGTGGTGTTTTCCCTGGATAAAGAAATAAATGACTCAAGAAATATGTTTTACTGGATGGCTATTAGCAGTAATACATGTGTTTTGGAGCGGTAATTAACTATAAATATTTAAATAAAAAATAATTGTTTTGCTGCTTTTATTGACACGATGTTTATATAAAATCATGTCATTCAAAAATCTACTTTCAGTGATGGCATATCGGTTTACACGCTCTCCTTGCCCATCTATAGAATGATTCTCTATTCAACAGAACCCAAGCGAATACAAATGGCTTGGGTATTTTTTTCAGTTCACAGAATTAAATACTATTGTGATTTGATAGACGGTGTTTGATTACAAAAATATGATTTTTTTTGAAATTTTTAACTTTTCTATTTTAATTAAAAGTATTACTGCTATAGTGTTTTATGTGAACATTTGTAAATGTACAGCGACGTCTTTGATGCTATTTTTTTATTTTTCGAATTAAGTTTTTATCTATTTAAAAGAAATTAATATTAGAAATGGGTGAGTTTAATCAATAACGTGTGAACTGAAAGTGAAAATGAGGTAAACATGAAACTAGAATTCTTAGACTCTCATCAAACTGAGCAACTCAGTGCATGTCGATTGTCGCTCATTTTAGGGGCTTATACACCAGACAATAAAATTGAACGCTATCTGAAAATTGTCCGTGCTATTTTGAATGTCGAAAATGCCTTTTTTAGCTTTCACAATGAACCTTATGCATGGGTTGCCAATAGCGAATGTGACTTTGTTGCCGCTTATCTTTCTCCAAAGCCTAGTCTTTTACCAGATTTTCAAAATACGTTAATTGTTGAGGGTACACACCCAAGTTATCCAGAATGTTCAGATTATATCACGGAGATCGGTCTTAGCCATACACGACTTATCGCTTATGACTTTAGACTTCAAGACAGCGAGTCCATCGCGCATGTCTATTTTTATGATCATCAAACCGAGAATTTCTCGGCTAAACAAAAACTATTATTAGAAGAGTTGAGTGATGATCTCGTGACGATATTGCAGCGCAAGTCGGAGTCCCAAGACTATTATGAACTTTATGAACAAGAACGTGCTCTAAATTTCAGTAAAACAAAGTTTTTTCAGGTGATTGCCCATGATTTACGTGCACCATTTCATGGATTGATTGGTTTTTCAGATGTTTTAGCCAATGAGCGAGAAACCTTGGATGAAGAGAATATTCATAGTATTGCACAATATTTGCATGATACTTTGCAGTCTACATATGCTTTACTTGAAAATTTACTCAATTGGGCGATGTCAGAAGGAGGTCGTTTTGTCTATCACCCGATTAATTTTAAGCTCAAACAGACCACCAAAATTGTTTATGATGTACTGCAACCCTTAGCAGTCAATAAAAATATTCAATTGATTGAAAATGTTGCTGATGATCTAACGGTTTTTGCAGATATGAATATGGTAACCTCCATTATTCAAAACTTAGTGTCCAATGCTTTAAAATTTACTCAAACTGATGGTTTAGGCAAAGTGACGATTTCCGCTCAACCTGTGGGAAATCGTATTGAAATCGTTATTCATGATACTGGTTTGGGTATGACTCAGGCACAGATTGAACAGGTTTTTGAACCGCAACTTAAAGCCAGTATAAAAGGTACGATTGGTGAACAAGGTACAGGCTTAGGATTGGTATTGTGCAAGAGATTTGTTGACTTAAATCATGGGCAAATATCAGTTAGCTCTCAAAAAGGTGAGGGAACAACTTTTGTCGTTGCCCTCCCTGCGGCAAAAAATGCCCATCAGTCTTTGCTAGATACAGACCTAAAATCAGATAAAGTAAAAATTTTCTAATCTTCAACGTATGCGATGAAATTTTAAAGTGATTGATGTGTGTTTTTTGATGTTTTTTTAATCTGTGCTTTTTTATACAACGATAAAAGATTCCCTAACAGTCAAGCAAACTGCTATAAATAATCATATAAAACATCAGTACAGGCTTTTCTAATGAATGCTGAGCAATTGCAAAAAACCTTACATGCCAGTCAGTATGCAGAACAAGTATTAAGTCTACATCAAAGTGTATTAGAACATGATTATGCAATTGATCAATTTCAAGTACCGCTCAGTACCCCGCAAATTCAACAACTTGTTGATGATAATTTAGCAGCTATTCAAGATGAAATTACATGGATGCGCGTGTTAAGGATACTTCGTGCACGTTTGATGTTCCGTTGGATTTGGCAGGATGCCAATCAACTCACCGATGTAGTGACATTGACCCGTGAACTTTCGGATTTTGCAGATATTTGTATCGTTGCAGCCAAAGATTTTGCACGGGTTCCACTCATTGCCAAACATGGTGAGCCAGTCGGGTATAACGGTAAAATTCAAGATCTGATCGTGATTGGTATGGGGAAGCTTGGCGCACAAGAGCTTAATTTATCAAGTGATATCGACCTGATTTTTGCTTTTGATGAACAAGGTGAAACCAATGGACGCAAATGTATTGATGTACAGCAGTTCTGTATTTTGTGGGGACAGAAGCTGATTTATTTGCTGGATCATATTACTGCGGATGGTTTTGTTTTTCGTGTAGATATGCGTTTACGTCCTTGGGGGGATGGTTCAGCCCTCGCGATTAGTCATGTGGCATTAGAAAAATATCTCAGTCAGCATGGACGCGAATGGGAACGCTATGCATGGATTAAGGCACGTATTATTACGGGTGGGCAAGAGGGTGATAGTCTATTGGATATGACGCGTCCATTCGTATTTCGTAAATATGTTGATTACACCGCATTTGAAGCCATGCGTGAAATGAAAGCCATGATTGAGCGCGAAGTGGCACGTCGCAATATTGCCGATGACATCAAGTTGGGTGCAGGTGGGATACGTGAAGTTGAATTTATTGTCCAAGTTTTTCAATTGATTTATGGTGGCGCTAAATTAGAGCTGCAAGATCGCCAATGTCTCGTCAGTCTTCAGCATTTAGGTGAGGTTGGATTACTCGATTCACAATCTGTTGTTGACCTTGAAGATGCCTATTTATTTTTACGTCGCGTTGAACATGCGATTCAAGCACTGAATGATCAACAAACTCAATCTTTGCCGACTGAGCCTGAGTTACGTCAACGGCTGATTGATACATTGGGCTTTACTGATTGGGATAATTTTATTGATTTTTTAAATCAAAAACGAGAAAAAGTGACCTTCCAATTTGAGCATCTGATTAAAGAAAAAGGGCTTGAGTCACCTATTGAAAGTTATAGTCAGCTTGAGAGCCAGCTCAATGAAATTTTAGATGATGATGCTAAAAACTTAATTCATGAGTTTTGGTATGGTCATGCCATCAAAAAATTACCTGCAAAAGCCGTTCAACGTCTAAAAGAGTTTTGGCCACATTTGGTTGAAGCAATTTTACAGTCGAATAGCCCGCAAGTTGCGTTGATGCGTTTAATGCCATTGGTCGAGTCTGTCATGCGCCGTACGGTGTATTTGGTCATGCTGATCGAAAGTAAAGGTGCATTGCAGCGGTTGGTTAAAATGGCGACAGTAAGCCCATGGATTTGTGAGGAATTAACGCATTATCCAGTGCTTTTGGATGAGTTCCTTTCGATGGATTTTGAGCTTCCATCAAGACATTATTTGGAGGATTCTTTACGTCAACAGTTGCTACGTATTGAAATTGATCAAGTTGAAGATCAAATGCGAGTACTGCGTCTGTTTAAAAAGTCCAATGTACTGACAGTGGCTGCAAGTGATGTATTGGCTGAAAGTCCGTTGATGAAAGTGTCTGATGCTTTAACGGATATTGCGGAAGTTTCAGTTATTGCAACATTGAACTTAGCTTATCAAACGGTGGCGAAACGTCATGGATATCCAATAGATGCAGAAGGGCAGCGTTGTTCTTTGGAGCATATGGCATATTGTGTGATTGGTTATGGTAAGGTCGGGGGAATTGAACTCGGTTATGGTTCTGACTTGGATTTGGTGTTTATTCATTATATGGATGAACAAGCAGATACAGATGGTCAAAAAGCCATTAGTGGCTTTGAATTTGCCATGCGTGTTGCTCAGAAGTTTATGTCATTGATGACAACGCAGACCTTAGATGGTCGTGTTTATGAAGTGGATACGCGTTTGCGTCCTTCTGGTGAAGCAGGACTTTTGGTAACCAGCTTAAAGGCATTTGAACAGTATCAACTGAAAAGTGCATGGTTATGGGAGCATCAAGCCATTGTTCGAGCACGTTCGATTGCTGGTGAGCCAACATTGAGAGCCAAGTTTGAGGAATTGCGCTGTAAGATTCTTACCTTACCAAGACAAGAGGAAACGGTTCGTCAAGAAGTCCTCAACATGCGCCAAAAAATGAAAGATCATCTTGGCTCATCAAAAGATCAGAAAAAAGATGGAATTTTTCACTTAAAACAGGATGCAGGTGGTATCGTTGACATCGAATTTATGGCACAGTATGTCGTATTAGCCTGGAGTGGGACGAATCCTGATCTCGCCCATTATTCCGACAACGTACGAATCCTTGAAGATGCCGCAAAGGCAGGTTGCTTATCCAGCGACGATGTATCCGCATTGATTCAAGCTTATCTCAGTGAACGCGCCGAGAGCCACCGTTTAGCACTTGCAAATCATAATATGCAAGTAAGTGCTGCGGATTGGCACGATACCCGAGAGGTCGTTTGCAAGTTATGGCAAAGATTAATTGATCCAACAGCGACTTTCGCTTTGGAAAGTGAATAATTGTGTAAAAATTTGGAGTGTGCGCCATGAATTTGGCTGATCGTGATGGTTTTATTTGGCAAGATGGACAAATGGTTGAATGGCGTGAGGCTAAAATTCACGTCTTAACACATACTTTACATTATAGTATGGGTGTGTTTGAGGGTGTCCGTGCTTATGAAACACCAAATGGTACCGCGATTTTCCGTCTCCAAGATCACACAAAACGTTTGTTAAATTCTGCAAAAATTTATCAAATGAAAGTTCCATTTGATCAAGCAACGCTTGAGCAAGCTCAGATTGATGTGGTTCGTGAAAATAAATTGGCATCATGCTATTTACGCCCAATTATTTTCATTGGTTCGGAAAAATTAGGTATCGCTGCAACAGATAATACCATTCATGCAACAGTTGCTGCATGGAGCTGGGGTGCATATCTTGGTGATGAGGCAATGGCGAAGGGTATTCGTGTTAAAACCTCATCATTTACCCATCATCATCCAAACGTGACGATGTGTAAAGCCAAGGCTTCAGGTAACTATACTTTGTCAATTCTTGCTCACCAAGAAGTGGCACATTCTGGTTATGACGAAGCGATGTTGATGGATCCACAAGGTTATGTATGTCAGGGTTCTGGTGAAAACGTATTCTTGGTGAAAGATGGTGTTTTACATACACCAGATATCGCAGGCGGTGCTTTGGATGGTATTACCCGTCAAACGATTATTACCATTGCTAAAGATCTTGGTATTGATGTCGTTGAACGCCGTATTACCCGTGATGAATTCTATATTGGTGATGAAGCATTCTTTACCGGGACTGCTGCTGAAGTGACGCCAATCCGTGAATATGACGACCGTCAAATTGGTTCAGGTGCACGTGGTCCGATTACTGAGAAGATTCAAAAAGCATTCTTTGATGCTGTTCAAGGTAAAGATCCAAAATATGCGCATTGGCTGACTTATGTAAAATAAGCCATTCAATGCTAAAAAGGATTCCATATGGAATCCTTTTTTTATTTTTAAATCAATGTATTAAGATCGGTCTAAAATAAATAGTATGAGATTAGACTTTATAAAATTCTCGGTACCAATCAACAAACTGTTTTACACCTTCATTTACAGAAACTGATGGTTTATAACCCACCATATTTTCCAAGGCACTACTATCAGCAAAGGTATCTGGAACATCACCTGGCTGTAAGGGTAATAATTCTAAAATAGCGTCTTGACCGACAGCCTTTTCAATCGCATGAATATATTCGATCAATTTGACTGGATTATTATTGCCGATATTAAAAATACGGAATGGCGCATAGCTGGTCGATGGATCTGGATTTTTGCTGTCCCAATTTGGATCAGGCTGTGCAATTTGATCACTTGAACGAATAATACCTTCGACAATATCTGAGATAAAAGTAAAGTCGCGGGTGTGATTGCCATGATTGAAGACAGGAATAGAGCGACCTTCAATAATATTTTTAGTGAATTTAAATAGCGCCATGTCTGGACGTCCCCAAGGACCGTATACTGTGAAGAAGCGCAGTCCTGTCGTGGGTAAATTAAATAAATGGCTATAACTGTGCGCCATGAGTTCATTGGCACGTTTGGTTGCCGCATAGAACTGAACAGGGTGATTGACACCATGCTTTTCACTAAATGGCATGGTGGTATTGGCACCATAAACACTACTGGTGCTGGCATAAGTCAGATGTGGCGTTTTGGCATAGCGACATGCTTCAAGAATATTGGTAAAGCCAATAAGATTACTCTCTACATAACTAGACGGGTTTTCTAGAGAGTAGCGTACACCTGCCTGAGCTGCTAAATGAATCACTCGATCAAATGAATGATCTTGGAAGCATTGGTCAACAATAGTTTTATCAGCAAGGTTGGCACGAATAAAAATGAAAGAACCTTGAGCGTGTTCTGCTGTATTTTTTAAAACGTCTAATCTGGCTTCTTTCAATGCAGGATCATAGTAATCATTGACATTGTCAAACCCAACAACATCATCACCACGTTCTAATAGTTTTTTTGCAACATTGAAACCAATAAATCCTGCTGCCCCTGTAACGAGAACTTTCATTCATCTGCTCCGAAAATATCTCGTGTATAAACTTTGTCGAGTACATCACTGAGATCGCTTGAAATACGATTGGCAATAATTACATCACTTTGCTGTTTAAATTGCGCTAAATCATTGACCACTTTTGATTTAAAGAAATCATCATCTTGTAAAGTTGGTTCATAGACAATCACTTCAATTCCTTTTGCCTTGATACGTTTCATCACGCCTTGAATAGCTGAAGCCCTAAAGTTGTCTGAACCACTTTTCATAACTAAACGATAAATTCCGACCGTATTTGGGTTGCGTGCAATGATCGAGTCAGCAATGAAGTCTTTACGTGTGCTATTTGAATCAACAATGGCCTGAATCAAATTGCTCGGCACATGATGATAATTTGCTAGAAGTTGCTTGGTATCCTTAGGGAGACAATATCCGCCATAACCAAAAGATGGGTTGTTATAATGATTCCCGATGCGTTGGTCCAGACAAACACCCTCAATAATTTGTTGAGTATCTAAACCAAAAATTTGCGCATAAGTATCAAGTTCATTGAAGTAAGCAACACGCATCGCCAAGTAAGTGTTGGCAAATAGTTTGATGGCTTCTGCCTCAGTAGAGTCAGTAAATAATACTGGACTATCTTTTTTAATTGCGCCTTCGATCAGTAAATCAGCAAATTGCTGCGCACGCTCAGACTTTTCACCCACAATAATTCGTGATGGGTATAAATTGTCATGTAGTGCTTTGCCTTCACGTAAAAATTCAGGTGAGAAAATGAGATTCTCAGTATTAAATTTTTCTTTTAAATTTTTGGTAAAGCCAACCGGGACAGTGGATTTGATCACCATTACAGCATGAGGATTAACTGTTAAGACTTGCTGAACCACACTTTCCACACTTTGCGTATTAAAATAATTGGTTTTGGTGTCGTAATCTGTTGGTGTTGCGATGATCACAAAATCAGCATCTTGATAAGCTGTTTCATAATCTGTGGTTGCTGTGAAATTCAGTGTTTTTTCTTTTAAAAATAATGAAATATCAGCATCTTGGATAGGCGATATTTTATTGTTGAGCATGTTAACTTTAGATTCTAAAATATCAACAGCAACAACTTCATGATGTTGTGCAAATATCATTGAATTGGATAAGCCAACGTAACCTGTTCCAGCGACTGCTATTTTCATAAAAACCTAATATAGAAAATGTGCTTGCAAAAGTTGTGTTCGGCATTTTAACGAATTGTTTAAAGCATCCCATCCTCAAAAAAATGGAATAATGAAATAAACATCATACGTATAAATGGCTTGAGCATCATAGCATATTCTGATGAAACAAATTGTTCAGCATATGCAATCGAATACAGTAACTTGGCTATGGTAATGGTATGATATAGAGATTGCTCAGGTGGAAGATTGATGCATGCAGGTTAATGAATCAAATTTACAGTCAAATAATTTAGTTGAATCAGAACAAAATATTGTTTTGTGTATGAAATGGGGAACCAAGTATGGTGCAGACTATGTCAATCGACTGTATAACATGGTCAAAAGACATACCACCATTGATTTTAAAATGGTCTGTTTGACTGACCGTACAGAAGGTATCAACCCAGACATTCAATGTTTTCCAATTCCACCATTAGCATTGCCTGAAGGAAGCCCAGAACGTGGCTGGAACAAATTATCGACTTTTGAACCTGACTTATATGGTTTAAAAGGGAATTTACTGTTCTTAGATCTTGATGTGGTGATTGTTGATAATATTGATGATTTCTTTACTTATCCGGGTGAGTTCTTAATTATTCATGATTGGAAACGCCCTTGGCGAGTCACAGGAAATAGTTCTGTGTACCGTTTTAAATTGGGTTCTTTTCCAGACATTTTGCCTTACTTTCGAGAAAACTTTAAAGAAATTAGTCATAAGTTTAGAAATGAGCAAGAATATTTGTCGTGGTATGTCGATCAGCAGAAAAAGCTCAGCTATTGGCCAAAAGATTGGTGTAAGAGTTATAAATATCATTGTTTACAAAAGCTGCCATTGGCCTATTTTAAGCCACCAGTAAAACCACAAGATGCCAAAATCATTATTTTTCATGGTGAAATTAATCCACCTGATGCAGTCACGGGTGGCGGTGGTAAATGGTATCGTTATGTATTGCCTTCAGACTGGATTAAAGACGCTTGGCAATAATGTCATTCATATTATTTGATAAAATTTGAGAACAAGATAGATGCAGAACCTTGATATCGTGATTGCTTGGGTCGATGGCAATGATGTTGAGTTAAAACGTAAACGTCATTTGTACCTGACAGGCAATGATGCCAGTGATGCTGTCAGTGAAACCCGTTTTGCCAGTAATGATGAAATCTATTACAACATTGCATCTATATTGAAATATGTTCCTTTTTGCCGTCATATTTTGATTGTTACGGATGGTCAGCAACCTGAGTTTTTAAATGAATTTGTCGTACAAGGTCTTTGCGATACAAATAAAATCCGAGTGGTTGATCATCGAGAAATTTTTGCAGGCTTTGAACAATTTCTACCGACTTTTAATACCCGCTCTATAGAAAGTATGTTGTGGAATATTCAGGGCTTGTCAGACTATTTTATCTATTTAAATGATGATTTCTTTTTTAATGCATCGGCTCAGGTTGAAGATTTTCTTGAACAAGACAAAATCGTGACCTATGGGCATTGGAAAAGTTGTTTTAGTTACAAGACTAAACTGAAATATCGTCAATTTTTAAATCGAAATTTTAACATACCCATTCAACCTGGACATGTCATTGCGCAGATGTTGGGTGCTGATATCTTAGGGTTTAAAGAATTTTTTGAAATCCATCATTATCCGCATTGTGTAGATCGTAAAATTTTAAGCGAATATTTATTGAATCACCCAACCTTATTAGAAACACAAATTAAATATAAATTTCGAAGTGTTGAGCAATTGAATCCAATTTCGTTGATGAATCATTTAAAAATTCAAAAAGGTGAGGCAGTGTTAAAGCCAGATTTAGCTTTAGCCTATTTAAAAAATGCTGAAAGTTTAAATGTGTTTATACAAGCTCTAAATCAAGATCAGATTAAATATGGCTGTATTCAAAGTTTGGATCAGTTGACTCCACAAGATGCAGTCCAAGTCAAAAATGCAATGATTGCTAAGTTTAGTGATTATCTACCTCAGTCTGTCATCTCAAACGACGTTTTGTCATTGGAAGTTTTTCATGAAAGTTGAAACATATCTTATTAATCTTGATGGCAGTGATGAGCGACTTCAACGAGCAACGGAACAGTTACAAGCAGTTGATTGGTCGTTCCAACGATTTTCTGCCTATGATGGTCGAGGGCAGGATTTAGCTTCATTTGAAAATTATGATGATGTTGCAACACAACAAACTTTAGGGCGTCGACTGCTGAATTCTGAATTAGGTTGTTATCTCAGCCATTATGGTTGTGCCGAAAAGTTTTTACAAACTGATGCAGATTATTTGGTGGTTTTAGAAGATGATATGAAAATCACCACTGACTTTAAAACATCTGTAGAGCAAATTTTGTCATATTTAGATCAGCATCAGGATCTAGATTGGTATCTGATAAATTTGGCTGCCAAGAAGAAAAAGTTTGCAAAAGATATCGTAAAAATAGATGATTTTTCACTATGGCATGCTTATTATTTCCCGATTCGCGGATTAGGTTTAATATGGTCAAGAAAAGGTGCTGAAGCATTCGTCGCTTCTGGTAAAACGATGACCATGCCAGTAGATATTTTTTTCCAAACATGGCTGAGTAAAAATGGCAAAGGCTTAGGTGTTTGGCCAGCCTTGGTGAAGCCGGCTGGTTTAGATAGTGATATTTTGGGTACTGTGGCAACACAGGGGATTTCTCGGAAAGAGAAGGAAAATCGTGACAGCTCTTATGGCTTAAAAAAACAAAAGCGGATGTGGCGTGATCGTCTGTATGCTTTTAAACATCTTTATTTTTGAATGAATTAAGATTTTAAGTTCTGGGGGTATTTAATATTTTGAATACTGTTTAGGGCGCTTGTTATTGTCATTGTTGTTGTGTGCTTATAAAAGTATTAGGTCTTTATATGAAAATTTTTAAAAAACTATTCTATTTGGCTAAATTTCATATGATGTACTATTACAAAATTAGACATACCAATAAAAAGATTGATAATTTTGCGGGACAACTGGTTTTTAATCCTGTGAATACGCCCATCGAATTACCAAAGAAAATTTGGATATATTGGGAAGGTGATTTCCCCGAATTTGTAGAAAAGTGTATTCAAAATATTCGCAAAAAAAATCCAAATTATGAGGTGTATCTTCTTAATCCTGAGAATGTTAACCAATACAGTCTAATTGACTTTTCACTTTTGCAAGATCCTACGCCTCAACAAAAGGCTGACTTGTTGAGATTTGATTTACTTTATCAACATGGTGGCATATGGTTAGATGCCAGTATTATTGTTTATGAAAGTCTGGACTGGATTTTTGAACTGATACAACAAAATCGTACAGAATGTTTTGCTTACTACCGTAAAAAAAATACAACAAATTTGAATTATCCCGTATTAGAGAATTGGTTACTAGCGAGTGTCAAAAATAACATATTCTTTAAATATTGGTTTGATGAACTTTATTTAGCCATCCAAAAAACACCGAAAGTTTATGTGCAAGAGATTAAAAATACTGAAAAAAATCCAGCTGACATTTTCCAAAGGATTGGCAATTTGGAATATTTAGTTGCTTATGTTGCCTGCCAAAAAGTATTTAGAAAATCTTTTCCAAGTATCAGCTTAATTAATTGTGATGAAAATGCCTTTTTTTATCAGTTCACCAATCGATGGATCAAAGAGAAGATTTTGATTGATTTCGCAATTAATTATCCCCCAGTTGAATCACCTAAGTTGATAAAGTTGGCTGGAAAAGAAAGAAAAACAATAAGTTACTACTTTGCTAAAAAGATGTATTTTAAGGGTTCTTTTATTGATATTTCTTAGAAAGCTATTAAGTAAAGGTGATTGATCTACAGAAAAATAGTAAAATGCTTGTATTGTTTATAGATGCACCCCTATGAAGAAAATCGTTATTAGCCTATCGACAGCAGTTGAACGTAGAAAACACATATCGAGTGAATTTGCTCAAAAAAATGTAGACTTTGATTTTTTTGATGCTTTAACTCCAGAACCAGCTACGAGTTTTTCACAAGAATTGGGACTTAAAATTGATGAGCGTATTCTAACCAAAGGTGAGCTTGCTTGTTTTATGAGCCATGTTTTTCTGTGGAAAAGAATGATTGATGAGAATATTCCGTATATGGCGATATTCGAGGATGATATTTATTTGGGGGATAATGTCGTTGACTTCTTAACGGATTCATCTTGGATTAATGATCAATGGCATTTGATTAAGTTGGAGGAGTTTACGCATAGAATTGCATTGGGTAAGCAAGTTAAGAATTTTAAAGGACAGATTCAAAGAAGTATTTTTGAATTAAAAAGTAAGAACTTAGGTACGGCTGGTTATATTTTATCTTTGCATGGTGCTAAAAGTTTATTAAGCTACATTCAAAAGTTAGATAAGCTAATCGCTTTAGATCATTTAATGTTTGAACATTTGATTTATGAAAATATTTTTTCAGTGTACCAAATGAAACCTGCTTTATGTATTCAGGATGTGACACTATATTCGTGCAAAGATAGTGTGAAGTTCGCAAGTCATTTGTACAAAGAGCGCTTAACAAGAAGAAAATATAATAAAAAGAAAGGTATGAATAAAATTATTTTAGAGCTTTATCGCATATTACATCAGCTAAAAAGCATCATTTTCTTTAGAACAGTCGGTTTTAAATAGTCAGAGTAATTTATGAAAAGTTTTGTGATCAGTTTGACGTCAGCAGAAGATCGAAGATCCCATATCAAAGAGCAATTTGGCAACAAAGATATTCCCTTTTCTTTTTTTGATGCAATTGAGCCGATGCAATTAGATCATCAAGCACAGAAAATTGGTTTAGCGATACAGCAAAATAATCTGAGTAAAAATGAGTTGGCATGTTTATATAGCCATATTTCTCTATGGAAAAAAGCTGTAGATGAAAAAATGCAAGCAATCGCCATTTTTGAGGATGATATATATCTAAGTGCAGACGCAGAACTATTTTTAAAAGATTCAAATTGGTTAACTGTTGACATTGTTAAAGTTGAAAAATCTTATAATCATGTAATTTTAGATTTAGAGAAAATACGCGTTTTTAAAAACCAAGATTTTGTACTGAGGAAATTAAAAAAAGCTCATCTTGGTGCTGCGGGTTATATACTTTCTTATAAAGGTGCTGTTGAACTTTTAGATTATATGCACAAGCAAGCGTTTTTTGATCATGTAGATCAACTTATCTTTCGCAAGTATGTTTCAGATGGGGCTTTGGCTATATATCAAGTCAATCCGACTTTGTGTATTCAAGATTATTTATTAAATCCAAATAATCAAAAATTTAAGACGAGCTTGCAATGGCGTGATCAAGTTGTAATTAAACCAACTGGATTGCAAAAAATTTTTAGAGAAATAAGTCGCATATTTATTCAACTTATGGCTATTCCATTTAAAACAAAACTTATATTTACAAAAAGCTCAAAAGAATAGTTTATTTAAAATCAATCAAATAAATTTAATAGCAGTTCTAAAAGTGCTCAATTGTTATATAATCACTTTTGAATATATAGAGATCGTTTTTTTGTGAATTTTGTTATTAGTTTAGATTGTGCGCTTGAAAGGAGAGCACATATCGATTCAGAGTTTAAAAAACATTCAGTATCATTCAGTTTTTTTGATGCTATTACACCTTCTACGATTGTAGAAAGTGCCAAAAGCCTAGGTGTTAAAATAACAAACGCTGGTGTTTTAACACAGGGTGAGATTGCCTGTCTTTTAAGTCATGTCTCCTTATGGGAAAAGATTGTTGAAGAAAATATAGAATATATGGCGATCTTTGAAGACGATATACATTTTGGGGAAAATGTCCAAAGTTTTATCCATGATTTTTTATGGATTCCTAAGAATGTGCATCTCATAAAATTGGAGGCTTTCGATAGAAAGGTCGATCTTTCTTTTTTTCCAAAAGCTAGAGTGAATGATAGAGCATTGTATCAACTTAAAGCTAAGCATTTAGGTGGGGCAGGTTATATTCTATCTAATCAAGCTGCAAAATACTTTCTAGCATCTATACGTAATATGGATGAATTAGTTCCTGTAGATCACATATTGTTTGGTTGTAATGTAAAGTATGTAAAATATAAGACTTATCAAATGGTACCTGCTATTTGTGTCCAAGATTTTTATTTGCATAAAAAATATGATAATTTTCCTAGCCATTTGGAAGATGATCGTGCAATTCGACATGAAGCAGATCGAATAGAGCAATGTAGACAAAAAGCTGCGATGACTATAGGAAGTAAAATTCGAAGAGAAGTTTTCAGATTGCTTTATCAAGTTTGTAAATTGTCAGCATATCGCTCTGTAAAGTTTAAATAAATTTACTTTCTTTTTTTGGAATATTGATATAAAACAAAGCTTATTTAAACCAGAAATATGAATCATTCTGCTTTAATCCATATCTTGTTCCGGATGTAATATATGAATTTTGTTATAAGTTTAGCTTCTGCTAAAGAGCGTAGACTACATATCGTGAATGAGTTTCAAGCTCAAAATATTGAATTTATTTTCTTTGATGCGATTCAACCTGAACAGATTTCTTCGATGGAGGAGAAGTATGGAATTTCACTCATAAATAGTGGTTTGACTGCTGGAGAAAAAGCTTGTTTCTTTAGCCATGTAGAAATATGGAACATAGCTGTTTCTAAAGAAATGAAATATATCGCTATATTTGAAGATGATGTTTTTTTAGCTAAAAAAGCAAGTAGTTTCCTTAAAAATTGGGACTGGATACCTCCAAAAATTAATATTATTAAGTTGGAAATGTTTGAACAATATGTGTTAATGAGTATGAATAAAATACAATTGAAAAATGAAAGATTTTTGAGGGAGTTGAAAGAAAAACATTTAGGTACTGCTGGATATATATTGTCATTCGACGGAGCAAAGAATTATTTAAAATATATAAAAGATAAGAATATTGAATCACCTTTAGATCGATTAATTTTTGAAAATTATTTAAATGATGGATATGAAATTATTTATCAAATGGTTCCTGGATTATCGGCTCAAGCGGATAGAATTGGTAAAAGTGAATTTGAAAGTCAGCTTGAAATTGATCGTAAAAAAAATCAATTAACAAAGGATAAGCATAAACAAAAGCTTAGTTTAGTGCAAAAGCTGAAACGTGAAATTTTGAGGCTTGTTTATCAATTAAGACTAAGATTTTGTAAGATTGGGTTTTATTGATTTAATTTGATGGTTAAGTTTAATTCTAGATCTAAAATATATTTTAGATCTTAGGTGAAGTAGATTTTAAAATGAGTTGAAATTATATGGGCGATATATCAAATATTTTTAATTCAGAAGCTAATTTTAAGAGTAATATTGATAGACTCAGTAAATTTCCATTCCGTATCTTTTATTTTACATTTGTTCCTAAAAGTTTTCGAAAAAAGCTCAACAGAAAAGCAAATATTTTGCAAAAAAAACATGTTGAATTATGTTGGGATATTTTCTTAGACTATTATTTTTCTAATCAATTAGAAAAGTATCAACTAAAAGAGAAAAAGCAATTTAATGATCAAAAAATTATTTGGCAATATTGGGGTCAAGGTATTCAAAGTGATTTACCTCATATTGTTAAATTATGTTTTTCTTCCGTTGATCAATTTAAAGCTGATTATCAAGTAATTAGACTTGATGAAAGTAATATAAAAGATTATTTGGATCTTCCTGATTTTGTTTGGGATAAAAGAAATAATTCTAAATTTAAACATGCCTTTTTTGCAGATCTTATCCGTCTTGCTTTACTCAATGTTTATGGTGGAGTTTGGTTAGATGCAACAATTTTATTAACCGCACCTATTGAAAGTGAAATATTAGATACAGACTACTTTATGTTTCAAAGACATAGGGATACGCCAGAAAAACAGCTTTGGTATGATCGTAATCATGATTATTTTGATTGGTCCGATGAGCAAAATGTGAATGTTTTAAACAGCTTTATTGTTGGAAAAAAAGGCAATGAAGTTTTACAGATTTGTTTAGATGTTTTGCTGAATTTCTGGAGAACACAAGAGAATATTCCTCATTATTTTTTCTTTCAAATTATGTATGATGTTTTAATCAAAGATCGATTTAAATCTCAACAATGTGAAATTATAGATGACACTTTACCTCATTTGTTGCAATTTAAATTAAATGAGCAATTCAGCTCAGTTGAATACAATCAAATTTTACAACAGATAAATATTCATAAAATGAACTATATAGATAAGGTTGTCGAAAACTCATATTATGACTTTTTAACAAAACAGTTTTTGTCCAATGAGAACAGTTAAGTTTATTTAATTTTTTATGGTTTATACAAATTCCGGTCACCCTCTAATTTACGGAAACGTTTATAGCCCCATAAATACTGTTCTGGTGCAACATTAATCATCCGTTCCATTTCTTTATTGAGTGTATCAACAGAAAGTTGTACATCCTTGGAATTAATATCTGGAGACAATGCTGTAAAATGCAAATCAAAACCAGCGTAATCTGCACGACGAATACAGGTGAGTCCAACCACAGAACATTGGGTTTTCGCTGCTAGTTTAGACAGTAAGGTTGATGAAAAAGCCTTTTGTCCAAAAAAGTCCGAATATACACCGCCAGATTCTTTGGGAATATGATCTGGAAGTATGGCTGAAAAGCCACCTTGTTTTAAGTGTTTAAATAAAGCACGTACACCCGTATCATCTGTGGGAACTAATGTTGCATTTAATTGTTGTCTAGACTCTAGCATAAATCGGTCTAGATCTTTATTTTTACTCGGTTTATACATAATGACAGGATGTGTGTGCTGGTTCACCCAAGCATTCATCAATTCCCAATTCCCAAAATGAGGAACAACACCTAAAGTTCCATTAGGATTTTTTAACGCATTGAGAAAAATTTCAGCATTATGCACTTGTTTGATTTGATTTAAGGCAAATTCAGGAGGAGAGCCCCACACTTTGATCGACTCTACATAGGTCATGCACTGACTTTTCAAACTGGCTTTAATCAATGTCTGGCGTTGCTGTTCTTCAAGCGTAGGATAGGCTGCTTGTATATTGATTTCTGTAATTCGTTTTGCTGAGGAGTTACTGATAAATAATAAACTGCCAACCCCTCTCGCAATAGTCTGAATCATGCTTAAAGGCAAACGAGAAAAATTTTTAAGTAAGTTATACATGGATTAGAAATTAATCGCGATCAGCATTGCCTTTTAACACTAAATAAATCAGTGCCACAATAATAAAAAAACCAGCAATAAAACTACTCGCACTGAAATAGAGAATACGTTGGTGGGTGTCTAAGTTAAATAATTGATGGTTAAGAATATAACGCATGAATCCCCATTGAACCACTGAAAATACAATGACAATAATTGTATGACGAAGTACATTGGGACGCATAGCCATTGGTTTTTACCTTAAAATTTAACCTGTATATTATGCCATTTATGAGAATTTATCTCAATTCGAACATCAATAAATAGGATCATACTTAAAAATAAAAAACCCTGTTCAAAAACAGGGTTTTTCATGCTGAATAAAGAATTAAGCTTCTTTGGTTTCAACTTTTGCTTTTTCACGTAAGCGAATACCAAGATCACGTAATTGATTTGGTTCTACTGGTGCTGGTGCTTGTGTAAGTGGACATTCAGCTGTTTTGGTTTTCGGGAATGCAATCACATCACGAATCGAAGATGAACCTGTCATCAACATAACCAAACGGTCAAGGCCAAATGCTAAACCACCATGCGGAGGAGCACCGAATTTTAATGCATTTAATAAGAAGCTAAATTTCTCTTCAGCTTCTTCTTCGCCAATACCTAATGCTTCAAAAATCGCTTTTTGCATTTCTAAAGTATAGATACGAAGTGAACCGCCACCAATTTCAGTACCGTTAAGTACCATATCGTAAGCGACTGAAAGTGCTTGACCAGGATTGTTTTTCACCTCTTCAACACTGGATTTTGGTAGTGTGAACGGGTGATGAACAGAGGTCCATTTACCATCATCAGTTTCTTCAAACATTGGGAAGTCAACCACCCAAAGCGGTGCCCACTCACAAGTCGACATGTTCATGTCATGTCCGATCTTGATACGTAACGCACCCATTGCGTCATTTACGACTTTGGCTTTATCTGCGCCGAAGAATACGATATCACCATTTTCAGCACCAACACGTTTTAATAGATCGAGTACGATTGGCTCGATAAATTTAACGATAGGTGACTGTAGTCCTTCAACACCTTTTTCAAGTTCATTGACTTTAATATATGCCAAACCTTTTGCACCATAGATACCAACAAATTTTGTATATTCGTCAATTTGGCTGCGTGGTAAAGAACCTGCGCCTGGAACTCGTAGTGCAACAATACGACCTTTAGGATCTTTAGCTGGACCTGCAAACACTTTGAACTCAACGTCTTGCATCATGTCGGCAACGTCTACAAGTTTCAAAGGAATACGCAAATCTGGTTTATCTGATGCATAGTCACGCATTGCATCTGCATAAGTCATACGCTGGAATTTATCGAATTTCACGCCAAGAAGTTCATTGAACATCTTCACAGTCATGCCTTCCATCAAATCCATAATATCGTCATCGTTTAAGAACGATGTTTCGATGTCGATTTGAGTGAATTCTGGCTGACGGTCTGCACGTAAGTCTTCGTCACGGAAACACTTAGCGATTTGGTAATAACGATCTACACCGCCAACCATTAACAATTGTTTAAATAATTGTGGTGATTGTGGAAGAGCATAGAAGCTCCCATTTGAAACACGGCTTGGTACTAAATAGTCACGTGCACCTTCTGGAGTAGCACGTGTTAAAATAGGTGTTTCAACATCAAGGAAACCATGTTCGTCTAAGTAGTTACGAATTAATGTTGTTACTTTAGAACGGAAACGTAAGCGATCAATCATCTCTGGACGACGAATATCAAGGAAGCGATATTTCAGACGAATTTCTTCAGAAATGTTGGCATTTTCATCATTCAATGGGAATGGTGGGGTTTCAGATGCAGCAAGAACTTCGATTTCTTTACCTAAAACTTCAATTTGACCGCTCACCATATTGGCATTTTCAGTACCTTCGTAACGACGACGTACACGACCAACTATTTTTAATACATATTCTGAACGTGCTTTATCAGCGGTTGAAAATGCTTCTGGTGTATCAGGATCAATGACCACTTGAACGAGACCATCACGATCACGCATATCAAGGAAAATTACACCACCGTGATCACGACGACGATGTACCCAACCACACAGGGTTACAGTTTGGTCAATTTGAGCTTCGGTTAAAGAACCGCAATAATGAGTTCGCATCATAGCGTTAGAAATCCAACTATATGGGTTAAGGAAGCGAATACGTAAACAGCGCATCGCCTAAAAATGTAATGTGAGATTATGCCTCTTTGGGCGATGAGTCACAAGGACTTGTGCTAAAAACTACAACATTGCCTGATGAATTTAAGCCAATTTGTGTGAAATTTTGCTGACTCAACCTGCAAAGTTTAAACGAAAGTATTTAGTGTCTATTGACAATGCAAGCATGTATTTGTGACGTGTCAACAGACTCTAAACTGAGTCAAAATATTTTTTATGCTTTAAATAAAGAAAAAGACAACAGCCTAAGCTAAAGCAGATCATGGAAGCTTGAGTAAAAACTTTCATAAAGAAACCAATCAGTACATAAAGATCTGTTTGTTGGGGAATTATGCCACTTTCATTTGCTGTATGAATGTAATAAAGACAGCCACTAAAGAAAGAAATTGCAAATAAAGATAGACAGAAAATGAATACTTTGCGGTTAAGTGGTTCAGAACTTCTATATTTAAAAAAATAGTGGAGTCCCATCCAGAATAAGAATGGCAAAGCAACAACTGAACAACCGATTTGTAGGACTTTATGCATTGGGTACACATGGTCAAAGATTGAGACAGATTGTGCTAAAAAGTCGTTAAAAGCAAAAGTTCTAAAATCTAAATGTGTTAAACCATCCCAAATAATATGGGTAGCTGTACCTAATATAATCGCCAATATCATCCAGAATAAAAATTTAAAAAAACTTAAAGCTGAATGGATGTTGAGTGGCTTAGAAAGCCCCAAAAACCTAAACAATAAGGGGCGATACAGTACATACCACAATAGGCAAAATAACAATCCAACATACAAATCTGGATAAATTAGACCTTTAAACTGATGATTTAAATGGATTTCAGTTTGTACTAGCACACGATATAAATCAGGCGTCATTGTGCCAATTGCGAGCGCTGCGATCGGTAAACGATTACCTGAAAGTTTAGACAGTGGTGGCGCTAAAACAGCATGAGACAGTGTAAAAGGCATTGAAAATAGGTGGTTAAAACTTATGGTGAAAAATTATTGGTTAATTTCATGTGTCTATCAATGAATTAAATGTAATTTCAAAGTAGAATATTACAAAAAATTGTGTAGATCTAAAGTGTCAATGTTAGAAAGTTATTATTTAATGATAAAAGATAAGAAACTTATTTTTTTAATTTCGATTCTTTTTTTCACTGTATTTTTTCATTATATTTTTAATGATAATTTTAGTCATTGGAATATTTCTATCGCCTTTATTTTGATTTTTATTTATTTTTTTATAAAAGGCAGGGTGATAAAACCAAATTTTTACCTTATCGCATTTTGCTGTATAGGCTCAATCAGTGTCACATTGTTAAATCATTTACTTTTTCGACTCGATTCAGTTCCTGAAAATTTATTAAGTACTTATAAGAAAATTACCAATCAGTATATTTGGTTTATTCCATTTATTTTTTTACCCACAATTTATTATAAAAGTCACTTTAATGCTGAATATTTTTATCGGATATTATTTCTTGTTATTTTATTTTTGACACCATACTTATTGTATTGGGGGATAATGTTAGAGTTTGATCGAGGTCTTTTTAGCATCTTTTTTAATCCAGTGATTAGTTATGACATCGGCTTTATTTCTCTTACAATATTGTTGCTCTGTTATTCATTTTATTCAAAGGGTAAACAATCCTATTTATATTTAATTACCAGTTTACTCTGCATGTTTCTTTTAATCCTTCATGGTACTCGAGGTGCGTGGGTTGGGCTACTTTTTGTCTTTGCTTTCTTAGTTGTTTTTTATGCTAAGACGGAACTTAAAAAAATTATTTTAATGTTGAGCTTAGTGGTTAGTTTTTTGGGGATTAATATGATTATTCCAAACTCGCCATTACTGCAAAGGGTTGAGAATTTTCAATCAGATTCACTTAATATTCGAAATAATAACTATCAAAATAGCTCAGGAATTAGGTTGTTTCTTTGGGGAAATTCAATTGAAATGTTTAAATCCAAGCCCTTCACTGGAATTGGAATGTACGACATTGAAGCTGAAAATTGTCGTCTCTATGAACGTGGTGATTTACCTCATTGTTTTCAGCACATGCATAGTATCTATTTTCATGAATTGGCTGCCAATGGTTTGGTTGGATTGATTGGTTTATTGATGACTTTCTTGGTGGCTTTGATTTATTTTATAAAGAATATTTTTGTTAAAGATGGATTAATAAAAAATTTAGCAATTACGGGTGCATTATTTGTAATTTATTATATGTGTAGTGGGTTGACCGAGTATTATTTATTTTTTCAAAATACCACCTATGTTTTTTACTGGATCGTAGCCTCACTTATGAGCTTTATCTATATTCATAAGTTTATGAAAGTAAATTAAATTTAGCATTCACATAAAGGAAATCGGTTTTGATTTCCTTTTTTTATTGCAAAAATATTGAAATGTTATAATATAACATAAATTCAAAACATCGAGCTTCGAGAGCACCTCATGTCTTTTTCTAAAAGCGTACTGACACTTTCAATAACAGCGATCATTTCGACCTCTATTTGGGCAGAAGATCAGACCAATACAGAGAAAAATCCACAACAATTAGAAACCATTACAGTTGTTGGTCATCCACTGGTTCCTTCTAGCCAAGATTTTGGTGCTGCAGATGAAACTGTTTCACGTGAAAAATTACAACAATCAGGAACAACTTTGGGGGAAGCGCTGAAAGATGAGTTAGGGGTTTACTCTAATACATTTGGTACAGGTTCGAGCCGTCCAGTCATTCGAGGTCAGGAAGGGGCTCGTGTAAAAGTTACACAAAATGCGACAGAAACGATGGATGTTTCTAGTTTATCGCCAGACCATGCTGTCACTGTAGATCCACAGCTTGCACAAAAAGTAGAAATTGTTCGTGGACCGTCCACATTACTTTATGGTGCAGGTTCAGTCGGTGGTTTAGTCAATGTGATTGATAGCAAAATCCCAACTGCAATGCCTGAAAATGGTTATGAAGGGAATGTGGGACTTCGTTATAACACAGGCAATGATGAAAAAATGGCACATGCAGGCGTCACCGTTGGACTGGGTTCAAATGTGGCTTTGCGAGTTGAAGGATTAAAACGTGATGCGAATGATTACATTACGCCAGACTATATGGTCACAGAAGAGCATGGTGATCACGCACATACAACGAAAGAACGTCGTGTAGGCAATACTTTCTCAGAATCGGATAATGTCAACGTCGGTTTGTCATGGATTGGTGAGCGTGGTTTCGCCGGAATTTCTTATAGTAATCGTAAAGATCAGTATGGTTTGCCTGGACACAGTCATGAGTATGAGTCATGCCATTTGCATGGTTTATCATTACATTGTGGTGCGCATGATGATGGAAATGACGATGATCATGCTGGACATGATCATGGTGAAGAGGGTCATGATCATGCAGAAGCCGGTCCATGGATTGATATGAAAACGGATCGTTATGATTTCCGTTCTGAGTTAAATGAGCCATTTGCGGGCTTCAAGAAACTCAGAGCGCAGGCAAGTTATACAGACTACAAGCATGATGAAATTGAAGATGGTACGCCAATGACAACGTTCAAGAGCAAAGGCTATGAAGGTCGTGTCGAACTGGTACATAATCCCGTTGCTGCATGGGAAGGTGTTTGGGGTGTACAAGCAAGCCAACAAAAGCTAGATATTACTGGAGAAGAAGCTGTTCTTGCTCCAAATAAGACACAAAAATATAGCCTGTTTGGCTTAGAACACCGTCAAATTGGTGATTTCCATGTTGAATTGGGTACCCGTTTTGATCACCAAACTGTCGATGTCGATTCTGAACAAAAAGATTTCGATGGAAATGCATTCTCATATTCAGGTGCTGTAAATTGGGCTTTCTCACCGAATTACACGCTCTCTTTAACTGGTTCTCATCAAGAACGGTTACCTTTGGCGCAAGAGCTTTATGCGAATGGTAAACATTATGCAACCAATACATATGAATTGGGCAATGAAAACCTAAATAAAGAAAAGTCAAACAACGTTGAACTCGGATTACATTTTGACAATGACAAGCTCAGCTATCATGTGCATGTATACCACAATTGGTTTGACAACTATATTTATGCCAAAACGCTAGATCAATATGAAAACTTCCGTTTAATTAAATATAGCCAAGACAAAGCCAAGTTCTACGGTACTGAAGGTGAAGTTGCATATCAATGGAATGAAGTCTATAACACCAGTTTGTTTGGTGATTATGTTCGTGGCAAAATCGAAGATGAAAATGCTCCACGTGTTCCAGCAGGGCGTTTAGGTGCACGTGTAAATGCTGAGTTTGACGATCATTGGTCTGGCTCTGCTGAATATTCGCATGTATTTAACCAAGACAAATTTGCGTCTTATGAGCAAGAGACCAAAGGTTATAATATGGTGAATGTCGGATTGGCTTATAAATACCCAATGTCAAATCAGCAAGAAGCAAAAATATTCTTTAAAGCAAACAATCTGTTAGATGAGAAAGTATATAATCACACTTCTTTCTTAGCGAACATTCCACAAATTGGACGTAACTTTGTGATTGGAATGGACTATAAGTTCTAAGTTATTTATTCTCATTCACCAAATCGTTATTGAAAAATAAAGGAATTCGACCTAGGCTCTAAGGGTCTGTTCATGATTGATCAATCTTTACTTAAACGTAAGTGATTGATCACTTGTACAGACCTTGAATTAGTCTAGGTCTTTTTTATGCGTATCTTTAATAGAATTCACAGCAAGCTGAATTGGTCAAAACGCCGCTATTTCGGCATTATTTTGAGTGTGTTGGCTTTGGGTTATCTCGCATCAGCGATTTACCACACCTATAAACCAATGCCGAAAGGTTTAAATTTTACTGGACCTTTGCGTCATGCAGATGTGAAATTCATTGCCGATGAAACCTATATTGATGCGCAGGGTAAACAACAACTTGATCAGCATATTTTTGATCAAGTCTTACAATTGATTAAACAAGCAAAAACCACCATTGTCATAGATATGTTTTTGTTTAATAGCGAAGTAGGTGAATCAAAAGTTCAGCAACGTACATTAACTCAACAGTTGACACAAGCTTTAGTCAATCAGAAAGTTGTGAATCCAGCATTGGAAATTAAGTTTATTACTGATCCAATTAATTCGGTGTATGGTGGTATTCAACCTGAACAATATCGGCAATTACGCTTGGGTGGAATTGAGGTCATCGAAACCAATTTAACGCCATTACGAGCTTCGAATCCAGCATGGTCTGGGATTTGGTATCTGTGCTGTCAGGATATTGGAAATAATCCTGAAAAAGGATGGTTGAACAATCCTTTTGGTAAAGAAAAAATCACCGTACGTAGTTATTTAAACTTATTTAATTTTAAGGCCAATCATCGTAAAACCATAGTCGTGGATACGGATGAAGGCTGGAAAACGCTAGTCACTTCTGCCAACCCGCATGATGGAAGCTCTCGCCATTCCAATGTTGCTTTGTTGGTTAATGGTGCGATCGCAACAGATCTTTTGACATCAGAACAAGCTGTTGCGCATTTATCTGGTGCAGATACACCGTTTATTGTTTTTGGGAAATTGCCAGAAAACCCAAATGCTCCGCAAGTGCAAGTGCTGACTGAAAAAGCGATTTATGAGGCAGTTTTAAACATGCTGGCATCTGCAAAAGCCAATGATCAAATTGACTTAGCGATGTTTTATTTATCTGAGCGCAAGATTGTTCAAGCATTGATTGCTGCAAAACAACGTGGGGTAAAATTAAGAATTTTACTCGACCCCAATAAAGACGCTTTTGGTCGTCAGAAAAATGGTATTCCAAATCGACAGGTTGCTTCAGAATTACATAATGAAGGTATTGATGTCCGTTGGTGTAATACACAAGGCGAGCAATGCCATAGTAAGATGATTGTAAAACGCAACGCACAATCAGTAGAGTTGATTTTAGGTTCAGCCAATTTTACCGCACGTAATTTGAAAAACTATAATTTAGAAACCGATTTACGGGTCTTAGGCAATCCACAGCAGCAAGTATTTATTGATGCTGAACAGTATTTTAATACAGCTTGGTCAAATCTCAATGGTCGTCAAATGAGTGTGGATTACAGCAAATATGCGGATGATTCGAAACTGAAATATGGAGTTTACCGATTTATGGAGTGGAGTGGTTTATCCACCTTTTAAAAAAATATGTACCGAAATGAATGGTTTTCGGTACATAATCCCCAGCTGAGTATATTTTAATAACAAAGCTGAGCTTTTTATGAGAACTTTACAAACTTCATTTTTAAAATCCTTTTTTACATTCAGTCTTATTATTTCACCATTGAGTTTTGCTGAAAATCCTTTATTAACTCAAGCAAAAATATTGCAAACAGGTAGCCCAACCGTTTTAATCAATACGGATAAAGCAATTCAGTTACTTCAACAGGCATCCGATCAAGGAGACGCAGAAGCTTACTTTTTACTTGCGAAGTATTATTCTAATTCAGCAGATTATCGGTTTTTACCTGAAAATAATCATTTATATAAAAAATTACGCTTAGAAGCTGCACAGCGTGGAAATTTTGATGCCTATTTATCATTGGATTTAGAAGCAGAAGTGGCTGAAGGCTTTGGTATTTCTAGCGATATTAAGCAAAATTTATTAAAAATTCGCCCGAAAATTTTACAACTTGCTGAACAAGGTGATACAGGTGCAATGCGTACTTTAGTTTATGCATTAGATAATGATGCTGACGGGTATAGTGATGAACAGTGTCAGTGGTTATTTCAGGCAGTCCAAAAAGGAGACATATTAAAAGCTGGAGCACTGATTCAAAATTGTCCAGAGAAAATATTAAAAAGATTGGGGGCAAAGACTAAACAAGACTATGCAAGAGCCTATAAAGACAGTGATTTAGCTTATTTTAAAATGCTTCAGCAACGTTCTAATCAAGGCGATATTGATGCAAAAATCAAATTACTTGATGATTATGCTTCAGACTCATATTTATCAGACAAGGAGATTAAGCAACTAGAAAATTCAATTTTAGCACACTATGAAAAACAAGCTGCCAAAGGGGCAAGTGATGCGTATTTGATGCTCGCATTAAAAAAAGACACAGATAAAGATAAGCAAGATTTGTATAGCAAAGCGGCTTTACTCAATAATCATGTTGCATTAACCGAGCTTGGATCTGATTATTTATTGGTGAATGATGAAGATCAAAAAGATATTCACAAGGGATTAGATTATTTAAAGAAAGCGGCTGCCCAAAACGATCCTGAAGCAATAAATTACCTTGGTGTTTGGTATTTCAATGAAGAAAATGAAGATTATGATGAAGTGCTTGCCCAAAAATATTTTAAGCAGGCTGCGGAATTAGGATCAGTCAATGCAATGGATAATCTTGCGCGTATTATGGATCAGCCTGAGGATTATCGTTGGGCGGTTTTAGCTTATGAAAATGGATCATCTGAGGAAGATACGCAAAGCAAAGCTTTAGAGGCGTATCAAACAGGTAAGGGAACAACGAAAGACCCCGTTAAAGCGAGAAAGCTTAAAACCTATATTCAGATGCGTGCGCAATTCAATAATAACCTCAGCGGTCTGATGAAAAGTTTGAATAATGACAGTGAGCAAGCTGAAACCGAATCTAAGAACCGAAAAAGATAAATTCGGTTCTTAGAATTTTACACAGATTATGGATTTGGCGGAATAATCTGATCCAAATCCTGATCAGAGACTTGATCCAACTCATGTAAATCGGTCTTTATTTTCCATTTTTCAAGGTCGTCTACCGGCTTGGGTAAACGTGCTTCTAACCAATCACAGACCACATCTGGGGAAAAGTCTGGATGATTACATTGAATGACCCAGGCTAAAAACTGCTTTGCTTCACCATTCATATAGGGTGGTGGAGAAACAGGTAGAAACTGAGTAGGAAGCCGTTCATTTTTAGAAATGTAATTTAAAACATGACCCAGTTCTTGTACAGTTTGCCATGCGAGTGGATGGTCAATATTGATTTGAAACTTGAACCACCAAGCTTGTTTACCATCTGAACCATAGCTATCAATAAATGCTTCTTGCACACTTGGGACTTTGCAAAAAAATTGATGTAAACGGTCAAAGCTCAGTTCAGCCACAATACAACACTCATCAGATTAAAATCATATTTTATCAGATTGATGTCAGAATTTGCCCAAGTTGATGTATAAACAATTAAACAAGATAAATAATGCTTGTTATTTATCCATAATTTCTCTGGAATGATGTATTAAAATAATCTATCTGCTGAACTTTGGAGGTTGAAATGAAACAGATACTCAGTTTAAGTGTCTTGATGTTGATGCTTTCAGGTGTTTCGGCAACGACATGGGCAGATGGTAAAGATTGGGGCAACTATCGCAGTGTTGAACGCCCTCAAAAGAGATATCCGACCACGACGTACAAATACACAGATCAATATGGTCGACAAATGACGCAGGAAATTCCTGTCCGTCCACAACACCCACGACCATATCCATCTTATCCAAGCTATCCAAATCGACCTTATCCTCATTCAAATCAACCCTATCCAAATTATCCACCACAAAATGGTGTGACGATTATTTATAACCATCAGTTTCCAACACGAACGGAGTATTCAGGCAATAGTTATGGTTATGTGAATGGAGAGGGTGGTCAGATTGAAAGCTCGCATTACACTTTAATTAGTGATTGGCGTCGTTATGGTTTACCTGATCCCCAGGTTGGAATGCATTGGATTTTTGAAAGTGGACGTTATTTACAAGTGCCGAATGACCGTTAATTCTGTTTACTATGGATTATGTTTGGAAATGAAATGTGAACACACTAATCTAAACATGATTGCAGCCTTCTTTGGCGATGTGAATCAAATTTGATGTTGATTTCACAACGCTGAAGGTTTTATTTCAGATATAGATAAAGAAATTTGATGTTAGGCTAACTCATCATCTTCTGGTCGTGGCGTTTTTCCATGTGCCAATGGTTTTTCACTATGTTTATCTCGAATCACAGAGGGATAAGTCCAAGATGCATAACGTACAATCAAGATTGCAATTGCCAAAATTAAAACTGAACCTGTAATAATCACCAAATCAATATCCGCTTTATGGTCATGTTGGATATCTGAAATCAATAATCGAGTCAGTGCTGTAATCGCGATATAAATTAAAAAACGTACAGGCATATGATTGGTTTTAAAGTAAATCCCCACCATTGCCCCTAATTCTAGGTAAATAAATAAGAGTAAAATATCATCAATGCTGGCGTATTGTTTTACAGTCAAAATTTCGATGATGGTATGCACTGCGGACCATGCAATCATACAACCGATGATAAATAGGGCAATATAGTGAAAAGCTTCTACGGCAATATTGCCTAATTTATCGAGGAGGTTTTCTATTTTTTCTATACGTGGATCTTTGTTCATAACTTCCTCCATTTCTATGTTGTATTGTGAATTAAACATCATGCAAATTTCATGCACATGAAAGTTATATTTATTTTTTTTTATCTTGGATTTGTTTCAGCAACTTAAAGAGTAGGATCTATGATTACAAGTTGAAAATAAAATTCACGTGATCAGCTATTTGATAAAATCGTCTTTCACTATAAATTCAATCAAAATAAAACAAACTTTTCACTATGGTGGAATCAGTGAAAATTCTTGTATCGTCTCTATACAAGATAAACCAATAGTGTAAAGTCATTAATATTCAGTCATGTTAGATTGTGATGTCGATAATTTTTTAAATTAAATTTTAATGATCAACGGATAGAAAAGATGAAAATAACCCGCATAGTTGCATGTTTCAATATTCTATTATTTAGCCAGTTTTCGAGTGCTGATACGATCAAAGTCCCTACAGTTGCAGAAGCAAAACAAGCCACAGCTGAGTTGTTGGGAACAGAAATCGGCGCAATGATTTCAGAAATAAAATTAGGTACATGTATTCCTGCTGTAAATCCGACACATCCAGAACAAATTGCATGTACGATTTCAGTCAAGTTAGGCGCTGCAACCAATGAAACACAATCTGATTTTTACCAAGACAAAGGTAAATGGGTTGCAATGCCTAGCGAGTCTCAGGATAAATTACCATTTCCAGATCCAAAACTACTTGAATGAATGATCAATGAAAAACGCCCGATGAATCGGGCGTTTTGATTACTGGCTTCAATTCATTTTGAACTTAAGCTTGCGTCGTAAAATAGTCTTCACTGAAGTTCATTAATACTTCTGCACCTGCTTTGATTTTTGCAATACGTGCATGTAAATCAGGCAAAATACGTTGAATGAAGTAATGCGTTAATGCCAATTTATCTTGGTAGAACTGACCATCTTTATTTTTTGCAGCATTGGCAATGCGTGCAAACATATAGCTAAAGCTTAACAAGCCTACAGCGTGTAGATAGTCCACAGCAGCAGCATTAGCGAAATCTGCATTTTCTTTGGCACGTTCTAAAATGTGCTGAGTGATCATGTCCACTTCAGTCGCAACGTCTAAGGTTGCATCTTTGATGAAGTTAAGATCTGTGTCTAAATCATTAGCGAAATCACGGATTTCAGCAATATATTCGGCAATAAATTCGCCATTGCATTTAATGGTTTTACGACCGATCAAATCTTGTGATTGTACGCCGTTTGTACCTTCATAGATTTGGGCAATACGTAAATCACGTACGCATTGTTCCATGCCCCATTCACGAATGAATCCGTGACCACCGAAAACCATTTGCGCATCAATTACTGCATCAAAAGCAGTATCAGTTAAATAGGCTTTCGCAATTGGGGTTAATAGTGCAACTCGATTATTGGCTTTTGCTATCGCTTCGGCATCAGTAGAAAACTTAGTAATGTCGAGTTGTTGCCCAACATATACAGCAAAGGCACGAGATGCTTCATTATTGGCACGTGCATTCAATAACATGCGACGTACATCACCATGAACAAGGATGCTGTCTGCCGGTTTGTTTGGAGATTGAACACCATTTGCGCTGCGACCTTGCAGACGATCAGTCGCATATTGAGCTGCATTTTGATAAGCGTATTCAGAAGCACCAAGACCTTGAATACCCATCGACAGACGTTCGTAATTCATCATCACGAACATTGCAGCTAAACCTTCGTTTTCTTTACCAACCAAGTAACCTTTGGCAGCGTCAAAGTTCATGACACATGTTGCAGAGGCTTTGATTCCCATTTTGTGCTCAATTGAACCAGGACCAGCTGTATTGCGTTCACCCAATGAACCGTCGGCATTGACAATAAATTTAGGTACGATAAACAGCGAAATGCCACGTGAACCTGCTGGAGCATTCGGTGTTTTTGCTAAAACAAGGTGAATGATATTTTCAGCTAAATCATGGTCACCACCAGTAATAAAGATTTTCGTACCCGTAATGTTGTACGAACCATCTTCATTTGGTTCGGCTTTAGTTTTGATGATCCCTAAATCCGTACCTGCATGTGGTTCAGTTAGACACATGGTGCCAGACCATTCACCTGAATAAATTTTAGGTAAGTAGGTTTCTTTTTGCTCTTGAGAGGCATAGCTGTTTAACGCCATACCAGCACCCACAGAAAGAAGCGGGTAGAGCATGAAAGAAGGGTTGGTTGCAAATAGCATTTCGTCTGCAAGGACAGTCAGCATTTTCGGCATTGCCTGACCGCCCCATTCTTCATCTGCGCCTAAACCGATCCAACCACCTTCAGCGTATTGTTGGAAAGCTTCTTTAAAGCCAGCAGGTGTCGTTACTTTGCCATTTTCATAATGTGCGCCTTCTTCGTCACCAGTACGGTTGAGTGGAAGCGTAACATTTTGAGCAAATTTAGCCATTTCTTCTAAAATCGCTTCAGCCGTTGCTGCATCAACATGTGCAAGCTTTTCATTGGCTTGCCAGAATTGTTCTGCATTGAAAACGTCATTCAGAATGAATTTCATATCTGCAAGTGGCGCATTATAAATTGGCATGTTCGTTCACCTGTTTATTGTTTGAATCTGTAGACTCAGACCAGTCTAATCAACAATGATGAATGTTGTTAAATGATCTAAGTAAAATTACGGTCTATTTATAAAGAAAAAGGACTGCCAAAGCTATGACCGTCCTTTTTCTATTTCTGCACTCTTGAGTACAGTTTTTTAAATGTCTAATTCGACATTCTATTTAGAATGCAAAATCTTCAGCATCTAATGACATCAAAGGATCTAAGCCACCTGCAATCACATCTACATGTGAGCGAACACGTGGAAGAATCTTTTTGAAGTAGAAACGAGCAGTCTTGATTTTTGCGTTGTAGAAGCCAGTTTCGGTAGAACCTTCAGCTAATTTCTGTTGAGCAACAAGCGCCATGCGCGCCCACAAGAATGCAAGTGTTACATAGCCAGAGAAGTATAAGTAATCTACTGCTGCAGCACCCACTTCATCAGGGTTTTGCATAGCTTTCATACCGATCTGCATGGTTAAATCACCCCACTCTTTGTTCAGAGCAGCCAATGGTTCAACAAATTCTTTTAGATCAGCATTGTCTTTGTTTGCTTCTGCAAACTTATGGATAATCTTGGTGAAGTCTTTCAACATTGCACCTTGAGTTCCCAATACTTTACGACCTAGCAAATCAAGTGCTTGGATTTCAGTCGTCCCTTCGTATAAGCAAGAGATACGTGTATCACGTACAATTTGCTCCATACCGTGTTCAGAAATAAAGCCGTGACCACCAAAGACTTGCACACCATGTTTCGCTGACTCTGAACCTGTTTCAGTTAAGAATGCTTTTGCAATTGGTGTTAATAAAGACAAGATGTTGTCAGCGAATTTACGATCTTCTTCAGTAACGCCTTGTTCAACGATATCTGCATATTGAGACAAGAAGTAAACCAGTGCACGACCGCCTTCAGCAAATGCTTTTTGCGTCATGAGCATGTTCCGTACAGCAGGGTGAACGATGATTGGATCTGCTTCTTTCTCTGGTGATTTTGGACCAGAAAGTGAACGCATTGCTAAACGGTCTTTGGCATAGGCAAGTGCGCCTTGGAAAGATGATTCAGATGCTGTTAAACCTTGAACCGCTGTACCGATACGTGCAGTGTTCATAAACGTGAACATGCAGTGTAGACCTTTATTTTCTGGTCCAATCAAGAAGCCTTTCGCATTATCAAAGTTGATTACACATGTGGCATTACCATGGATACCCATTTTGTGTTCAATTGAACCACAACGAACGCCATTACGGTCTGCAATAGAGCCATCCGCATTGACATTGAATTTTGGTACGATGAATAATGAAATTCCTTTGGTGCCTTTAGGAGCGCCTGGTAAACGAGCAAGAACAATGTGAACAATGTTCTCAGCCATATCATGCTCACCAGCTGAAATGAAGATTTTCTCGCCAGAAATTGCATAACTACCATCTGCTTGTGGTTCAGCTTTAGAGCGGATGATACCAAGGTCAGAACCTGCATGAGATTCTGTTAGACACATTGTACCTGTCCATTCACCTGAAACCAGTTTAGGCAAATACGTTGCTTTTTGTTCAGCAGAACCATGGTGTTCGATGGTACGAACCGCACCATGAGAAAGACCAGGATACATGCCCCACGCCCAGTTTGCTGAACCTACCATTTCTGAAATAGCTGTTGCTAATGAGCCTGGTAAGCCTTGACCACCATGTTCTTCAGGAACTGAAAGAGAAGGGAAACCGAGTTCTACATATTTGTCATAAGCTGCTTTGAAGCCTGTTGGTGTAGTCACAACACCATCATCCCATTTACAGCCTTCACGATCACCGATCTGGTTTAAAGGAGAAAGTTCGTTTTCACAGAAATCCGCGCCAGCTTCTAAATACTGATCAATCAATTCACGGCTTACGGTTTCTTGGAACGCAGGGAGTTTAGCGTAATGTTCTTCTGCATTTAATAATTCATGCAAAACGAAGTGCATATCACGTAAGGGTGCTTTGTATTGTGGCATATCGGTTTCCTCAATACTGGTTAAACCAGATTTATAATCTTCATAAATACGATGTGTGTCTTCTATGACACATATTTGTTCTGCTACATCGTGCAACATCTTATAGTGACGTACAAGTATTTCATGGTTATTTCTCTGTGACTGTAAAGTCAAAGAAAAATAGCTTGAAACTTGTAAGTGCATTGAGTGTAAACAGTTTTCATTAAAAAATAAGGATACAAATAGTCAAAATCGTAAAAAGTTGTGTCCAATAAAATGACTGTAAAAGTAGGTACTATCGGATCAAGGTTGGCTACAAAATAACTAAACTATTCAAGTGATGAAGAGTTTTATAAAAAACGGTGTTTTATGCTGATTTTGTGATGAGAACAAGCCATTACATTTACTCTCTGATGTTACGCAGTAACTCTAAAATTAAATTTTGGAGCGAGAAGAATGTGGGGACGCGGAAACGTCATCCGCAATTGCTTGAGGCAGGACTCCTTCTAATAAGTAAAGTTTCTGCGAAACTTTGAATATTTTGACGATAGTGAACGAGTTCTGCGGTGAGCAGCGATGTCGCTGCGCAAGATAGTTGCCTTTGCGGAGCTTTGCTCCTCATGCCAAAACAAAAGTACCTCGAGCCGAAGGCTATTCCATAAATTTAAACTTCGGATGTAAGACTCCGTCGTGTAAATTTAGCTTTTTCTTTTTCACCTACTTAATTTCAATCAAGTTCGTAACATCAGTTACTCATAGAATTTTTAAAATAGTTGAGCATTATTTAGATCTTTTAGCCCAGAGTTGTTCTACAATTTCTTCAGTTGAATATTCAAAGTATTTACCATTCTGATCTTTATTACGCTGAAATAGGCGATGATGAAAATATTTAAAATTGAGTTTTAAAAAATTATAGAAATAACCACCCGGAAAGACGGTGCGAATATAAAAAGAATGAATAAAATTATTTTTATGTTGAGCAGTAAAATCTGATTTTTTAATACGTTGTACAATTTCAGTTAGTTCTTGTTTTGAAATATCCTTAATGATTTTAGGCTCGGGTAGGCAAATATCAAAGCTTAAGTTTTCAATTCCTTCGGCTTCCCACCACTCCCAGAGATCATATTGGTTGATATCTTTAAGGGTGATTTGTGTAAGTTTTTCACTGAGTTTTTGATATTCCACGGAGTCTTCATCACCGAATTCATCACAAAAGCGGGTGTAATTTGCAATTAATTCGAGCACAGTCGGATAAAGTTGTTGTGCCGTTTCGAAGTCGGGTTCTATTTCTATACGTAATTTATTCATGGCTTAGTATTTTATCGTATAAAACAAGGAACTAAAAAATCATCAACCTATCGGAGTCGCTTAGTCTATCATCAGGGCTTATCGTGTCCTCTCTTTTAGATCATTCACTTTGCTTAGACGAGCCAAAGATGATTTCTATGAAGAGAGAATCACGACATTTAAATCCTTACTGAAACTCACCTACAGCGCGTTCTTTTGCCCAGTCACGTAAGATAAATTTTTGTAATTTTCCTGTTGAAGTTTTTGGAATCTCACAAATCACCACGCTCTTTGGTACTTTAAAACGTGCCAAATGTTGTTTGCAAAACTCAATCACTTCTTCAGGAGTTGTTTCTGCGCCTTGCTTAAGCTCAATAAAGGCGCAAGGCACTTCTTGCCAACGTGGATCAGGTTGAGCAACGACCGCTGCTGTCATAATAGCAGGGTGGGTATAGAGGATTTCTTCGATCTCTAAAGAGGAAATATTTTCCCCACCAGAAATAATGATGTCTTTTGAGCGATCCATGATTTTTGCATAACCATCTGGTTGGCAGACAGCTAAATCGCCCGTATGAAACCAGCCCCCCTTGAATGCTTCTTCAGTGGCTTGAGTATTTTTTAAATAACCTTTCATGACAATGTTGCCACGGAACATAATTTCCCCCATGGTCTTGCCATCATTTGGAACTGGCTGCATGGTTTCTGCATCGAGAACACGCATACCATCTTGCAAAGGATAAGGTACGCCTTGACGTGAATGTAATTGAGCTTGCTCTTGAATTGACAAATCACTCCATCCGGCTTGTGATGCACATAATGCAGAAGGACCGTAGGTTTCTGTAAGTCCATAAACATGATTCACTTGAACACCAATATGATGCATACCCTCAATAATCGCTGCTGGAGGTGCAGCACCAGCCACCATGACTTCAACATGATGTTTAAATTTAATTTGCTTATCTTTTGGTGTGTTAATCAACATTGACAAAACAATCGGTGCGCCACAGAAATAATCAACTTTGTATTGATCAATCAGTTGATAGACCAGTTCAGGATCAATTTTCCGTAAGCAGATATTGGTGCCACCATTTGCTGCGATGGTCCAAGCAAAGCACCAACCATTACAGTGAAACAGGGGAAGTGTCCAAAGATATTTACAACGAGGGGTCATTCCACAGGCAATGATATTACTCGCAGCATTGATATAAGCCCCACGATGGTGATAGACCACGCCTTTCGGGTTGCCAGTAGTTCCAGATGTATAATTTAGGCTAATAGCATCCCACTCGTCTTGAGGTAAGTGCCATTCAAAATCAGTATCACCCCCTTGAAGCCACTGTTCATATTCGATTTGACCGATGCGAGAAGTAGAGTCATTTTTGTCATATTCAACGTCAGCAACATCAATGATATAGATATTCTGAGACAGCATGCCTACAGCTTCTTGCGCCAATGTCGCAAATTCAGGGTCAACCAAAAGCACTTTAGTTTCAGCATGTTCAAGCATAAATGCGATGGTTTTGGCATCTAAACGGGTATTCAAGGTATTTAATACTGCGCCAGCCATAGGGACTGCAAAATGCGCTTCAATCATGGCTGGAATATTCGGTAAGAGAACAGAAACCGTATCATTTTTCTCGATGCCTAGATTTCGTAATTGATGCGCAAATTGGCGACAACGTTGATAAGTTTCTCGCCATGAAATATGACGATGACCATGAACAATTGCATCCTGATCAGGATAAATATAAGCAGCGCGTTCTAAGTAACGTAAAGGTGATAATGCTACAAAATTTGCAGGTGTGCGTGGTAATTCGTCATATGCACTGACCATGTTGAGCTCCGTCTCTATTTGTTCTAATGTCCATGCTTAAAAGATAGGCATAAGATGATTAAAATTCATTTATGCTTTAGTCGAGTATTTGTAAAATGTAAATATGTTTACATAGTGTCGTCCTGTTGAAAGTTGAAAGTTTATTTTCAAAAATATGAATTAAATAAATATTTTAAGAAGTTTTTGGTTGTTGGAACATGTGTATACTGTATGTATATTTACCTATTTAAATACTAAGAAATTGAACTTAAGAGTTTAGTTTTTTTATACTCACTTGGAGAAAATCCTGTCCATTTCTTGAATGCACGACGAAACTCTCGAAGCTCACTAAAGCCTAAATTAAAACTGATTTGGCTGATTGATTGATTGTCTTCAAGCCATTGTTTGGCTTTTTTTTCTAAGACTTGTTGCTTTAAGTGCTGAAAACTCAGACCATCATTGAGTAGTAAGCGTCTTAGGTGGCGTTCGCTTAAATGGAAATGCTGTGCAGCTTGGTGCATATCAAAACGCTCTGGCAAATGGCTCTCAATTAAATGTTGTAATACCTGAACTATGCTGTGTTGGTTGATTTGATTAAATTGCTTTAATGCTTGCTGACACATTTGAATCGCAATTTGATAGTTGACTGGACTATGATTTTTAAGTGTTTTGGCTAATAGGGTATTTGGAAATCGAATTAAATTCCTGTTGCTTTTAAAAAGTATAGGGCATTGAAAAATACGTTGGTAATCTTGTGAATAAGCAGAATGATCATAACTCAGTTCTAAGCTAATCAGTTCATAATCTCGATCTAACATCATGTTTAAACAGGTCATGATGCTGGCAAAAACTTCATCGCAAAAAAATGCTTTGAGTGGACCACAATCACTGCGTTCTATCAGCTCGATTTCACAATAATCTTGACTCAAATGAACACTCAAATCCAAAACACTGCCTGAAATAGGGTGGTACTGCAAAGCTGTTTCCAGTGCTTCTGCAACAGTTTTACACGCTTGCATTGCAAAACCCAAAATACCAATAGAAATTTGACCCTCATGGCTACCCAGCAATAAACCTAAATGCTTTTGTTGAGTACAGTTGAGTGCATCTTGAATAACGCCACAAAGTTCCGAAAATGCAACGAAACCTTGCCCTTGGCGAATCTGTTCCAAATCAAGATTGTGTAATTTAAACCAATCTGCATATTGCCAATGTTGTTGTTCCCCATAATGAATCAAACTGGTAAGGATCATAGGCGGAATATAAAATTGCGAATTGGCAGATTCCTTTTGTTGTGAGCCCATAAAGTCCGTTTAGCCCCCCATATTGTTGTTGCTTTTACCCTAGTTGGTATCGCATATTTTTGATTAATATTCAATCTAGTTCTACTGATGTATCACATAAAAAAGATAAAGGAATACCATATATGTTTAGGGTAGGCTGGGCAAAGCAAGAGATTGAAATCCAACCACAAGGTTATGCCATGTTTGGTTATGGCATGTGGTCACATCGCGCTTATATAAAACGTACAGCCTTATTTGCACGAAGTTTCAGTATTCGCCGTTCAGACTCAGAACACCCCTTATTATTTTGCTGTTTGGATTTAGGTTGTATTACCTATGCAATGCGTGAAGGTGTAGTTAAAGCTTTAACTGAAAAGTTGAACGAACAATTTAATCCGCAACGATTGGTATTGATGGCGACGCATACCCATTCTGGACCAGGTGGCTGTGCCTATGAAGCATTATATAATATGCCGACGCCGGGTTTTGTTCCTGAGCATTTAAATGCTGTGATCAATGCTGCTTTGTCCAGTATTCTTCAAGCAATTCAATCGGAACAAGAAACAGAAATTTTTTATCAAACCTGTCAATTTCCTCAAGATACACCAGTCGCATGGAATCGATCATTAGATGCCTATAATCGCAATCCAGACGTGATACATCGAACTGAGGCTGAAACCCACCTTGCCTTAAACCGTGAAATGCAATTAATTGGATTTTATCGTGATCAGCAACTTGTTGCATTTATCTCATTATTTGGCGTACATGCTACATGTTTGGGTAATCAACTCAATGCACATGATGGTGATAACAAGGGATATGCTGCGATACAGAGTGAAGAGTATTTATTGCAACAAGGTGTGCAAAATCCTGTTGCAATATTTGCACAAGCCACAGCTGGAGATGTATCTCCACATTTTCATGGTCCGAAACAAAATATAATTCGCAGTCGAATCAAAGGTGAAAAAGAATATCAATATGCCCAACAAAATGGGCGCTATCAAAGTGAGTTAGCCATCAAGGCTTTAACTAAAATAGATCTTCAAAATTCTGAGAATCAAAATAAAAGTGCGATTGGAAGCATGTGTCTAAAAGGCGGTATAGATGCCATTTTGAGTTATGTTGATTTAAGTCAGGTTGAAATCCCAAGCGAGTTCAGTCAAAAGTCTGAGAAGATGAGAACCAGTGCTGCTTGTCATGGTGTTGGATTTATGGGCGGAACACCCGTTGATGGTCAAGGTGCGTCAAAGCCTATCATTAAAATTTTAACACTGCTGTCAAGGCAAGTACGTAAGAAACGTTTAGCAGATCCAAATGCACCAGATTATGCAAAATATAAAGCATTGTATGACGCTCAATTTCCCAAAGATATTGTGCTTGAAAGCCCTGACAATCAATTATTGGGTAAGCCGCTGGATTTTACGCCGAGTTTTGTTGATCCTCTTATTGCAGAAATGAATCGACAAGTGAAAGCAGGTGCGATTCAGACCAGTCCACTTGTTCCGAGTGTTATTCCTTTACAGATTATTCACATTGGTGCATTGGCATTGGTGTGCTGTCCGGGAGAGATTACCACGACAGCAGGGCAGCGTTTGATTCAAACAGTGGCAAAGCAACTGACAACTCATCAGATGATTTCAACCACGGCTCTAGTGTCTTACTGCAATGATTATATGGGATACATTACCACACAAGAAGAGTATCAAGAGCAAGCCTATGAGGGCGCGCACACCTTATATGGGCAGTGGACACATGCTGCAATTCAATACAAGTTTCAATATCTTGCAAGCCAATTAATGATTGATGAGTCGCAACGCAAGTTTGATCAAGTCACTCGCCCTACAAAAATTTCACAACACGAAATAGACCTGAGAACAAATCATGGCAGTGTAAAAACCGCAGTACGCTAAAGGATCAGCATTATGAATCAGCAAAAATGGAACAATTGGTCTGGGTTTCAACATTCTCAACCAGAATATATTTTAAAACCCAATAGTATAGATGAATTAAAAAATATTGTTCAAAACCATCATAAGATTCGTGTGGTAGGTGCTGGTCATTCATTTACCCCGTTGGTTTGTACCGATGCGACACTATTATCTTTAGATCATTTTTCTGGTGTGGAGAACGTAAATACAGCATTAACACAAGCCAATATTTGGTCAGGAACACGTTTGTTTAATTTGGATCAATATTTAGAACCAATACACCAGTCTTTAATGCAACAGGGGGACATTGATCAACAAAGCTTGGCAGGGGCAGTATCGACTGGAACACATGGAACAGGTCTGAATTTGCACTGTATTTCTGCTTATGTGGAAGCCTTCGAACTCTTAACAGCTTCAGGAGATATACTGACGTGTAGTCGCCAAGACAATCCCAATATTTTTGAAGCAGGGCGCGTATCTTTAGGAAGTTTAGGAATACTCACCAAGATCACCATGCAAAACAAACCTCGTTATAAGTTGAAGGAGCATGTGCGACTTTGTTCAGTTAAAGAATTTTTTGAAAATATCGATCTTTGGAAAACGCAACATCGCCATATTGAGTGCTTTGCATTTTCACACGCAGACCAATTGATATTAAAAACACTCGACATCACAGATGAGGATATTCAACCGAGAAAATTATCATGGCCATCAGAAGATGCCTTACTTACGATATGCTGTAGTTTGACGAAATCTTTTCCTGCATTGAATCCAAAATTGCAAAAATTATTAGGTGTCTTTATCAAACCCACCACATTCGTCGATTGGTCCAGTCAAATTTTTCCGACTCCACGCGAAACAAAGTTTAATGAGATGGAATATCAGATTCCAATTGAGTCTGGTATGGAATGTTTAGAAGCAGTATTAACCGCGCTAAAAAATGCTAAAGCACAAACATTTTTTCCAGTAGAGTTTCGTTTTGTCAAAGGCGATGATATTTGGTTGAGTCCGTTTTATCAGCAAGATTCGATTTCAATTTCAGTTCATCAATATCACAAACAAGCTCCAAACCAATTATTTGATGAAATTGAACCGATTTTTCAGCATTATCGAGGTCGCCCACATTGGGGGAAAATGCATAATATGGGGGCTTCACAGCTCCAAGCCTTATACCCAAAGTGGGATGATTTTATGCAGTTAAGGGCTCAGTTGGACCATACGCAAAAGTTTTTAAATCCGTATTTAGAAAAGTTATTCTTTACATCGTAATTCAGGGTATTGGCGCAATGATGCATCAATAAGATTGAATCAAGTGGGTATACCGCAAATGAATAGTAAAATATAAGGATATGCGATGAATCATTTTTTTGAACAATTAAATCGTGATTTAAAACAATCCGCAGATGCGCTACCGCAATTGATCATTGATGGTCAAGCTTTGGAGCAAAATTTGCAATATGCAACAACCAAGTTTAAATACGCAACCCATTTACAGCCTCGTCTTGTGGTCAAATCTTTAGCATGTATGGAATTGCTCAAGACGGTAAGTGCTAAGTTGTCCACACAACGTTTTATGGTTTTCCATTTACCTCAATTGCTGCCGATTTTGGAAAATTTTTCAGAAGCTGATGTTTTACTGGGAAAGCCGATGCCTGTAAGGCTTGTACAGCAGTTTTATACCAATCAACCTCAATCGGAACACGCCAATATTCAGTGGTTGGTAGATACCAAGGCACGCTTATTACAATATCTTGAGGTTGCGAAAGTTTTAGCAATTCAGCTTCAAATCAATATCGAGATAGATGTGGGTTTGCATCGTGGAGGTGTAGACTCAAAAGCGCAAATGATTGAACTACTCAGGTTGATTGAGCAGCATCCTGACAATTTAAAATTTTCAGGGCTGATGGGGTATGACGCTCATGTAACAAAACTACCATCCGTCATTAAGAAAGTTGAGGTGGCGTATCAAGAGTCACAAGCAACGTATCAATGCTACAAAGATATCATTCAACATCAATTTCCTCAGCTTTGGCATGCTCATCTTTGTTTTAATGGCGGAGGAAGTCCCACCTTTTATCTGCACGTAAAACAGAGTGTGTGTAATGATCTTGCTTTTGGTTCAATGTTGCTTAAACCAAGTGACTTTGACAGTGAGGGGTTGCGCGTTTTGCAGGCGTGTCTATGGATTGCAACACCTGTACTAAAAGTATTGCCATATTCTCAATTACCGGGTTTAACGATCTTGAATAAGCTTCCACATCGGTCTAAAGCATTATTTGTTTATGGGGGCTATTGGATGGCTGACTATGTTTATCCTCAAGGGATTCATCCTCATGTGTTATATGGGCGTAGTACCAATCAAGAAATGGTGAATGTACCAAAAACAACTCAAATCGAAGTTGATGATTTTGTATTTTTACGTCCGACTCAAAGTGAAGCCATTATTCCTCAGTTTGCTCAACTGACTTATTATCTAGATCGAAGTTTTAAAAAATGGCAAAGCTTTAGAGAGTGAATATATAAGAAAAACCGCCATAAAAATGGCGGTTTTTCAATAAGCATTTCAGTTGTTAAAGCGTTGCATTAATCGCATCTGCGATAGTTTGTATAGCTGTTTTATTGAAATATAATTCATTGACTTCCTGACCAGTTTCGTAGTCACTAATATATTGAATAAAGTTACCTGGTATCGCCCATTCAGTATTATAAAGATTCCCCTTCATCTCTACGATTGGATCAATACCATAGACATATTTTCCAGTAGTTGAGTTGATGGCATAAAGTACGTTTAATCCACCCATTGTATCTTTTTTCCAGCTTTCACCAGTGTTCAAAGAATGACTTGCAATATAATCATCTAAGGTTTTTTCATCTTCATTCTGACCCTCACTGAATGATATAACTGGCGCATTGTAAATCTCTTGATCATTGAAACCGATAAATGAACCTTGAGGAAAAGTAAATTGGCTATTTTTAATTTTTTCGCCAATCTCTGGTTTTTCCCAAATCATGTAATGAACCAAGTTGTTGGTCAGATATGTATATTCTTTTTGACCTTTTGAGTTAACGGTATAAGCAAAAAGCTCTGAAATTTTCTTACCTGAAAGATCAACACGTTTTATATGAGTTGAAACTTGGAAATCTGAACTTAAATTACATGAATCTGTGAACATGACAAATTGCGCTGAGTCATTATTCTGAGACAGGATGTAGCCTAATGGAATACCAGAACTGGTTAACCTACTTTTATTTGTGGTTTCAAGTTTAGATGGTGTCAGAATATAATCAATAGAATCACTGTAGTCATCGAGTGGTAGTGTATTTTTAAGTAAATTTGTACTATTTTGATAAATTACGCCATTTTTGAGAACATTTGAATAAATCACAAATTGTTCATTGTGTTGTGCATCGTAATCGGCATTAAGTACAAAGAACTCTTCATCATAAAAACCTGAACCTTGAGTTTTGAGATTTTTTGGAATCCCGTCAATACACTCAATTTTTTCGGATGGTTTTTGGTTGTTGCCATTTGATGTTTGTTCGTTATTGCTAGAACCGCCACCACAGGCAGTTAATGCCAAGCCAACGAGTATTGCTGAACTAAGTTTAGATAAGTTTATCGAATTCATTTAGTTATCCATTCGTTTTATGTTTTTAAAGTCAATAAAATGTCACGCGGCGATGATAAATGACTGTTTCGACAAAATCAAAAACTAAAATTTAGATTAATTGAAGACAAAGGTTTATAAATATTCAGCAAAGGTGTAAAATTTGACACACTTTTTATTTTGTTCCACCGATTTTATCTTGAGGATCTTCCTCGATCATAATCTCGCGGTGACATGCTCCATTGTACGGGGCATCACTCCTTAAGGATTTTTAAATATGCCTATTATCACATTGCCAAATGGCGATCAGAAAAGTTTTGATCATGCTGTTTCCGTTATGGAAGTTGCTCAAAGTATTGGACCTGGACTGGCTAAAAATACAGTTGCAGGGAAAGTAAATGATCGCTTAGTCGATGCAAGTGATTTAATTACCGAAGATTCAACATTACAAATCATCACTCCAAAAGATCAAGATGGTGTCGAGATTATTCGTCACTCTTGTGCACACTTGGTGGGTCATGCGGTAAAACAACTCTTTCCAGAAGCTAAAATGGTGATTGGTCCTGTCATTGAAGAAGGTTTTTACTATGACATTTGGATGCCTCGTCCATTTACATTAGATGATATGGCTGCGATCGAAGAGCGTATGAAAAAGCTTATCGATCAAGATTACGATGTCATTAAAAAAATGACGCCTCGTGATGAAGTCATTGCTGAATTTACTGCGCGTGGTGAAGATTATAAATTGCGCTTGATTGCAGACATGCCTGAAGAAACTCAAATGGGCTTGTACTATCATCAAGATTATTTAGATATGTGTCGTGGTCCACACGTTCCAAATACTAAATTCTTAAAATCATTTAAACTCACTAAAATCTCTGGTGCATACTGGCGTGGTGATGCGAAGAATGAACAATTACAGCGTATTTACGGTACAGCGTGGGCAGATAAAAAAGAATTAGCTGCTTATATTAAGCGTATCGAAGAAGCTGAAAAACGTGATCACCGTAAAATTGGTAAAGCCTTAGACTTGTTCCATATGCAGGAAGAAGCGCCTGGTATGGTGTTCTGGCATGCCAATGGCTGGACGATTTACCAAGTGCTTGAACAATATATGCGTAAAGTTCAGCAGGATAATGGCTACCAAGAGATTAAAACACCACAGATTGTAGACTTTACACTGTGGGAAAAGTCTGGTCATGCTGCAAACTATGCAGAAAATATGTTTACGACACATTCAGAAAGTCGTAACTATGCTGTAAAACCAATGAACTGCCCATGTCATGTGCAAGTGTTCAACCAAGGCTTAAAGTCTTACCGTGATCTTCCAATTCGTTTGGCAGAGTTCGGTTCATGTCACCGTAATGAACCATCAGGTTCGTTACACGGCATTATGCGTGTACGTGGTTTTACCCAAGATGATGCGCATATTTTCTGTACAACTGAACAAATTGGTAAAGAAGTTGCAGACTTTATTAAACTCACATTAGATGTTTATAAAGACTTTGGCTTTGAAGACGTTCAAATGAAGTTGTCTACTCGTCCTGAAAAACGTGTCGGCGCTGATGAACTTTGGGATGTCGCAGAAAAATCTCTAGCAGATGCGCTAGATGCTGCGAACCTAACTTGGGAAGAACAACCCGGCGAAGGTGCTTTTTATGGTCCTAAGATTGAATTCTCACTGAAAGATTGCTTAGGTCGTATTTGGCAGTGCGGTACAATTCAGTGTGACTTTAACTTGCCGTTACGTTTAGACGCTTCATATGTAACAGAAGATAACGATCGTGACCATCCTGTGATGTTACATCGTGCAATTCTTGGCAGTTTTGAGCGTTTTATTGGTATACTAATTGAACACTACGCAGGCTTTATGCCACCATGGTTGGCTCCAATCCAAGCATGTGTCATGAATATTACAGATTCTCAAGCGGAAGCTTGTGAACAAGTCGTCGCAAAACTCAAAGAAAATGGAATTCGAGCAATTTCAGACTTGAGAAATGAGAAAATCGGCTTTAAGATTCGTGAGCGTACATTAGAGCGTATTCCGTACTTATTAGTACTCGGAGATCGTGAGGTCGAGGAAGGTACTGTGAATGTCCGTACTCGCTCTGGAAAAAATTTAGGTACTATGTCGATAGATGCATTTGTTGACCTAGTGAAAGCAGCCGTAGCCGAACGCGGCCGGTATATTGTGGAGTAAGAAAGATTAAACAGCCTGACCGTAACCAACAACAAGGTGCTAAAAGCAATCGTCCTGCATTAAATGATGAGATCAAAGCTAAAGAAGTGCGTCTCGTTGCTGCAGATGGAGAGCAAAAAGGCATCGTTTCACTTGCTGAAGCTTTGCGTGCTGCTGAAGAAGCTGATCTTGATCTTGTTGAGATCGTGGCGAATGCAGAGCCACCTGTTTGTAAAATCATGGATTTCAACAAACATTTATTTGACCTGAAGCAAAAGCAAAAAGATGCGAAAAAGAAACAGCATCAAGTTCAAGTGAAAGAAATTAAGTTGCGCCCTGGTACAGACGTTGGTGATTACAATGTTAAGTTGCGTGCTATTCTGAAGTTTCTTGAAGAAGGCAACAAAGTCAAAATTACTCTACGTTTCCGTGGTCGTGAAATGGCTCACCAACAGTTGGGTCTTGCGCAATTACAAAAAATTGAAGCAGACGTCGCTGAATCAGGTGTAGTTGAACAAGCACCCAAAATGGAAGGCCGTCAAATGGGTATGTTACTTGGACCTAAAAAGAAAAAGTAATGTTACATTTGTAGAAAAGAGCACTGCTTAAAGCGGTGCTTTTTTTATCATTGAAAAGAAAATATGTTAAATGTTGAGGAATAAAGATGTCATCAATCCAAAATTCAAACCAACTATCGAGTATTAACCAGAAAATTATTCAAGAGGGTGAAGTTCTCCCAGCGGTTACTTTGAAAGATGGGACTAAAGTGCAAACAGGAACTGTAGCGACCATGTTGCACAATATTGATTTATATAACCAAGGTTTAAGAGGAGAAGTCGAACAAGAACTGATACTTGCCATTCCAACTTTGATCAAAGTTGGATTATTTGATTTATTTAGTCCTGATGAATGGATTTCAGGAGATAATTTAGGACGTCGCTTTGTCGGAGAAAAAGCCAAGCAATTTTTAGCATCACAATGATCAAGATATTTTTAAATATAAATGTCATAGATTGAGAAATCATCTTGTTAAGAAAAAGCGAATAACTGAATTTAAGAATAGATTATTAAAATAATCTATGTCTATTGCCTACAGATGATGAAGAATTCATGTTATAAAAGAAAACCATTAACGTAATAAAATTCAGAAAATACGTGAAAATGAAGAAGGACGAAATATGATTGATCTCTATTATTGGGGAACCCCCAATGGCCATAAAATTACCATCGCGCTTGAAGAAATGGGATTGGATTATCAGATTTTTCCAATTAACATTTTAGAAAATGATCAATTTCAACCTGATTTTCTGCGTATTTCCCCAAATAATAAAATTCCAGCGATTGTCGATCAAAATGGTCCCAATGGCGAAGCTATTTCAGTTTTTGAATCAGGTGCAATACTACAATATCTTGGTCGTAAAACAGGTTTGTATTATCCAAGCAATGAACAAGACCGTGTTGAAGTGGAACAATGGCTGATGTGGCAAATGGGTGGTTTTGGACCAATGTTGGGGCAAAATCATCATTTTGGAAAATTTGCCAAAGAAAAAATACCCTATGCAATTGAGCGTTATGTCACTGAAACAAAACGTTTATATGGTGTTTTAAATAAACAGCTTATCGGACAAAAATATGTTGCAGGCGAATATTCAATCGCCGATATGGCAATCTTACCGTGGGTTTTGCGCTATGAATGGCAACAAATCGACTTAAATGATTATCCGTATGTGAAAGAGTATGTAGAACGTTTAACTGCTCGACCAGCGATACAGAAAGCACTCTCGATCAAAGTGTAAAATTCATTTTATGTTAAAATAAGAAACCACCTTGTGTGGTTTTTTTTAGATGTAAATTTTTGCACAATTGAAAGGTTTGGTCATGAAAGATTTCTTTTTAAATTTTACGAAAATATTAGAGACCAATCCAAAAATTTATTGGAGTGTCATTGTTGGTATCGTTGCTTGTCTGATTTTATATATTGCTGAAATTGTGCATATTCAAAATATACTGGGTCAAATGCAGGGGCAGGATGTTCAGTTGATCCGAGCTGTAATCGATCCCATTGCACAACGGTATCAATGGTCACGTATTGCGTTGATTATTGTTGCTTTAATAGGGGCAATTTTTCAGTATCGTAAAACCAAAAAAATGCTAAATTTAGCATGATTAAACTGTTAGTCGTATATTCATCAGGAGGAGTATGAAGCAAAAATTTGTTTGGCATTTCCTTATTTCTTTGGGTGTAATGTTAATCACAGCAATGCTTTGTGGTATCTTGCAGTATCACTCTGCATATGATTACTTCTGGTTTATTATTTTGAGCATTGTGAGTGTTTCAGGCTTGGTTTTTGCTATGCTCTTTGGCTTTTTTCAAAGTACATTAAAGCAAAGTCTTTTGAATACCACGATTTTAGTCGTTTTGCTTTCGCTTTATTTTATTGTTTTATTTTACGGTTTTATTCATATCAAAATCGATTGGCAAGCGATTTCAGAGGGTAAAGCTCAACTTACATTGGTGCAGAAATTTTTTAAATCAGAACTTTCATTTTGGTTGGCTTTTCTTATTCCCTTTTTATTGTCATTCTTGACTTATACCTTAAAACCTAAACCCAACTTTAACTAATGTTATGGCTTATTTGCTGTTATTTCTTTCTGCATTTGGTGCAGCGACGCTATTACCTTTACAGTCAGAAGCAGTGTTGGTTGGGTTTCTGGTACAAGCACAGTATTCAGTGTATTTGCTTCTAATCGTTGCAACCATTGGAAATGTATTAGGCTCATGTGTGAATTGGTATTTAGGACTGAAAATAGAACAATTCAAAGATAAAAAATGGTTTCCTGTTTCTGAGAAAAATATGCTCAAAGCGGAAAAAATATATCAAAAATATGGTTTTTGGTCCTTACTATTCAGTTGGACCCCTGTGATTGGTGATCCAATTACGCTTATCGCAGGATTAATGAAAGAAAAATTTTGGCGTTTTTTGTTGATTGTAATAATTGCTAAAGGAGGTAGATATTGTGTGATCTACCTGATTTTTAGTGGATGGATTTAGTTGCAGTCTTTAGGATCGAAACTGATATAGTCTTGATGTGTCGTTTTAAAAATTTGCCACCACTTTTTATCTGATGTGATTTGAGCATTCATAAAAGCAGAAATGACCTCAGTATCAATTTGGTTAATTTGGGTGCTGTGAATCAATTTAACATCAGAAACTTTATCTTTTCTTGACAATTTAAAAGAGAAATCAATATGCCGTTTTTCCCCATTTAAAAGTGCTGGATCAACTGCTAAATAGGGTTGTTTAAGATAGCGAAAGCTGGTTGGTTTTCCCTTTGTTTGAGCTTGCCAAACCTCGCTATCAAAACGAAAGAAACAACGTCTTGCTGTTGGGTTAGATGAGTTTTTAACTGCTTCAAAATTAAAGTCTTGTCTAGCCCGTATCGGAGAGTTTGTGGGTTTAAATGATGCCTTATGTACAGCATATACAACCTTATCGTCTAAACTAGTTAAGCCAGAGCTTTGGATAATTTTTACGTCTGTCACACGTCCGCTAGGATCGGCTGAAATAAGAAGATCGATATAGCGACTTTGTCCACGTAATTCATGGTCACGAATCTTTAGTTTAGGTAATTTATGCCAAACTGCTTCATCATCTGGGGAAGTAGCGGGCGTTTTTATATGTGTTTGTTCAGCATATGCCATAGATAGGCTACTCATAGAGAGTAATATTGCAGCAAGATAAAATTTGTTCATTGTATTATTTAAATTTTTGAAATAAATAGATTGATCAACTCAAACAACAAATCTATTTGAGTTGATGATTAAACTCGTTGCAATCGTTGATTTTAAATTGAATTTCATCATTAAATGAACGTGGTTTAAAAGTCCATAAGGTTCGATAAGAGCGTTTTACTTGTATTTGAGTTTGCTCAACAGCTTGGATAACCTGTTGGTCAATCGCATTTACACCTGATAATTGAGTTAATTTGACACGCTTTACATTGCCTTGTTGATCGACTTTAAACTTAAATTTGACTGTTCGATCTTTGTTTTTGAGTAAAGCTGAGTCAAGCGAGAGCTGAGGCTGTTGCGTATAATGAAAGGCAACTGACTTATCTTGAGTTTGCTTTATCCAGTGTTTTGAATTAAACGCAAAGGTACATTCAGACAGTTGTGCATGAGCCTGTGTATTGTCTTGAGCATTATCCATATTTAAAGTAAACGTTTGATAACCCACAATCGGTATGGCTTTACCATTCTTACTATATGGTTTTACCTTGGCAGCCTCTACAGCATCAATGAGTTTTTGATCGAGAGCCGTGATTCCTGTGCTTTCTTGCACTTCAGCATCTGTGACTTGTCCTAAACTGTTGGCGCTCACGCGGATGATGGCAGAACGATCCTGTGTTCTTAATTCTGCTGTTTGATATTGGACTTGAGGGAATTTAACCCATTGTATACGTGTCGTGAGGTGTAATGGGGCATTGCGTTCAGATTGTTCTCCTTTGACTTTTATTGTTGGGAGTTTATCTGCGCTATGACCATAAGTTGAAAGGCACATCAGACCAGTGATTAAAAGAGCTTTATTCATAAGTTTAGCTTTCCATGCAACTGAGTGTGCATGAGGTTAATTTAATTGCGCAAAGTATTTATCGAATTTGCTCATCTCGCAATAGAAAATGCACCCTAAGGTGCATTTTTTACGATTATTTAAGTCAACAATCGCTATTTTTGCCCTTTGGTAATATCGACTGAAAACAAATCAGCGGTTTTAATCCAGCTGATTGCAACGACTGCCATGGTCATGCATCCGCCAAATATCGTTGCTGTGATCGTTCCTAAGTACTTTGCGGCAAGCCCTGATTCAAAAGCACCCAGTTCATTACTCGATGAAACGAACATCCCATTCACAGCTGCAACTCGACCACGCATATTTTCAGGAGGGTAAACTTGTAAAATAGTTTGGCGCACCACCACGGAAATACTGTCACATGCGCCAGTCATGCCTAAGGCAAACAAGGAAAGCCATAGATTGTTTGAACATGCAAAAATGATGGTAAAGATTCCGAAACCAGCAACCGCAATCAGCATATTTCGCCAAGCATGATGTGTTGGTGGGAACTTAGTGAGTGCAATCATCGTGATGAGCGCGCCGATCGATGGCGCTGCACGTAGATATCCCAAACCTTCAGGACCTACTTTCAGAATATCTTCAGCAAAGATAGGAAGTAAGGCGATGACACCACCAAACAACACTGAAACCAAATCCAGCGAGATCGCCCAAAGTACAATCTTAGTTTTCCAGATAAATCGAAAACCTTCGCTTAAACTGTCCCAAAGATTGTCTTGTTCCATGGTCGGGAAAGTACGCTTTTTTAACAGTGTGATTAAGCAAAAGCAGATAAATAAAAGCATGGATACAGAAAGTAAGCTATTTTCCCGCCCAATTCCAGCAAGCATAAAACCGCCCAGCATGGGACCAATAATGACACCACTTTGCCATCCGATCGTGGTCCAAGTTGCACCATTTGCATAGAGTTCACGGGGAATTAAAAATGGTTTTAATGATGTTGCAGATGGATTATAGAAACCACGAATAGTACCCAAAGCAAAGATCACAGCATAAATGCCCCAAGACAGGGTGGTGACACCAATCTGTCCATGATCATAGCTATGAAATAAGTACCAAAGCACTAAGGGTAAAGGGAAAGAAAAGAATAAACATACTTTCATAATACTTTGTTTATTCAGCTTATCGGCAAAATAACCACCCCATAGGGACAATGCGATAAAAGGAATCGCTTCTGCCAATCCAATCAAACCGAGTGTAAGTGGGTCTTTAGTAATTTGATACAGTGAATAGGCGACAATAATTTCTTGGATCAAAATTGCCAGTGTTAAGCAAAATTGATTGATCGTGACGATGGAGAAATCTCGATAGCGAAGCGCAGCAAAAGCATCCTGTGCAGGGGTCATAACTGTCCAGTTTTATCATGATGTGACGATTATAAAGATTAAATGCAGATTTTCCTTATGAAAAATGATGGAATTTTCATCGGAAATTACACTGAATAACTGATAAATAGTGCAAGGTTTTGCTTTTGTTTTGTACAGAGATGATTTAGAATATTGCCTCCCTTACCTGCAGGTCGTACTCGCAATGGTGCGAACGTACCGAACAGGTGTTTAAAGAGGTTGTTATGGCTAAGTTAAAAACTCGCCGTGGTGCAGCTAAGCGTTTCAAAGCGACTGCTAACGGTTTCAAGCGTAAACAAGCGTTCAAACGCCACATTTTGACCAAAAAATCTGCTAAACGTATTCGTCAATTGCGCGGTTGTGTCATGGTTCACGTAAGTGACATGAATTCAGTTCGTCGTATGTGCCCATACATCTAAGGAGATTATAAATGGCTCGTGTAAAACGTGGTGTACAGGCTCATCGCCGTCATAAAAAAATTCTTGCTCGTGCTAAAGGTTACTATGGCGCGCGTTCACGTGTTTATCGTGTAGCGTTCCAAGCAGTAATCAAAGCAGGTCAATACGCTTACCGTGACCGTCGTCAAAAGAAACGCCAATTCCGTGCTTTATGGATTGCGCGTATCAATGCTGGTGCTCGTCAAAATGGTTTGTCGTACAGCCGTATGATCGATGGCTTGAAAAAAGCTCAAGTGATCATCGACCGTCGCGTACTTGCTGACATTGCTATGCATGACTCAGTTGCATTTGCTGCTTTAGCTGAAAAAGCTAAAGGTGCATTAGCTGCTTAATCATCTTTGATGATTGAAAAAAGACCGCTTTGTAGCGGTCTTTTTTATGCTTGAATGTTGGCGTTTGAGTAGTGATTTGCCGCATTGACAATAAGAGATGGATAAAAATTATTTAAGGCTTGTACGGCTTGATCAAATAACTGTAGTTCATGACGAGTTGCTTGATTACACCAGGCTTGATCATTTCTCGTTTCACTTTCTAGTAGATAATTTTTATAAAGATTTTCAGCATGAGTTAATAAGCTTGCTGCATAATTGCTTGTGAAGTCCTTTGGGAAAAGATCAAAATGTGTATTGTAATTTTGATGGTCCTTAAATTGAATATTTGCAAGGTGTTCAATCTGATTTGCAGATCCCAATGTAAAAGCGACTTCATTGATATAAACGCAGTCAAAATAAGATTGCGAAAAATGTTTCCAGTCTATGGCTTTTAATTCTCCCAAATTCTCAATAAAACTTTGATTTAAGTCGAACAGTGTATAGGTTGCGATTCTGTCTGTGAGCGCATTGACATTGTTAAAATAAAAATCAGCATTATTGTTCTGATGGTGTAGATACCATAGCTCTTTTTCCTCACAACCGATTAAAATTTGTGGGTGATCATGCCGGTACTGAATTAAAATCATATAGTTATAAAAGTGATCAGACAGATAAAAAATAGGGGATTCTTGTATTGTCGATGCTAATCGTGGCGCGTGGATCAAACTTAATTTATACGCGCCTTTGTGCTTTAAATGATAAAGAATGAGTTGTAATGAACCCGCCAAAAGTTGACCACAATGAAAATCTCTAAGAATTGGATGTAAAATTTGAAAATGAGGCATTTTGTTTAAATCATCTTGAAGGTGATCATTGAGAAATTGGTTGCCATAAATCACCAAAGCCATTTGTCTATAAATTAAATTGAAGTTCATGATACTTCCTTATGCAATTTTTCTTACTTATTTGACCAGATGGAGAGGAAAATAATAATAAGGGTGAATACAACAAATCTGGCAATTTCATAATGTGTTACTAGTCAAAACGCACCGTATAAAAGCCCAATTGTGATAGCACAAAATAAGATCAAGTAGAATATAGAGGTGACAATAAAACTTGATTGGTCTTCACGAGTTTCCAAATCACGGACCAGAAATAAGCGATTAGTCGCTGAACATCATGGATGCTGGTGGTGGTATTCACTCCTTGGTTGATTCAAGTAAAGTTGGGCATTATGTTGTAAGACGAAATTAAATTGCCAATAGTTATTTTGCATGGCAAACGAATAAGCTTAGGTTTATTGTTGAGCTATCAATATAGCATTAATTTTTAATCAGAAGGTTACGGAGCATCTATGCGTAGGCAATACCATTTCCGTCTTGTGGGTACAGACACATATATTTGGGATGTACACTGTTTAGTTGGATTGAGCCGATATTTGCCCATTCATGAGGTTTTATTATCCGAGATACAGGAACTGAACGAAGCGTATTGGTTTCCAGATAAACATCCAACAACACAGCAAATAATTGAACATTTCCAGCTGATCCAAGCGGCTGATTTAGCTTATCCTATTATTCTGTCAGCAGATGGAAGAGTCATGGATGGGATGCATCGAGTTGCCAAGGCAAAATTACTCAACCACCAAAACATTAACGCTGTTCGATTCGATATTACGCCACCACCGGACTATATCAATGTGGATGAAGATGATTTGGATTATGAGGATGAATTGATTGATGAACCAGCTAGACATAAGCCTTCTGAATGATGAATTTGAATATTTGTAGTTGAAATGTACCGTTATTACATAATTTCAACGTGAAACTATTATCGATTTTAAAATAGCTCGCATAGAGTAGAATGATAAAAGTGAAAATATTCTGGAGTATTTATGCGTGTAGAAATTGCGGGTTTACAGCAAGGTGCTATTGAAGTCGAATTACAATTATTACCAAGAATTGGTGAAACTTTAAAAGTGATGTATGGTGCAGATGCTGAGGTAAAAGGTGAAGTAACTGCTGTAGAGCACTATATCAATCAGCATGCCAATGAACATAAAGTGATTTTGACGATTCGTCCACTTTTCTAAAAGTTGATCATTCAGCTCAGCAAAATTTTTAAAATCTTGGTGATAAAAAGTAGCTGTCAGGCTACTTTTTTATTTAAGAAGTGAATTCCAATGAATAAAATTAATGTGGTGGGCACCTCTGCTGTTGGTAAAACAACTTTTGCAAAAAAGCTTGCTGATAAATTACAACTTCATTATATCGAACTAGACGATTTGTTTTGGTTAGATGATTGGGAGGAAACTTCAGACCATGCTTTTTTCTTAAAAATTCAACAGGCAATTGAATCGGCAAAGCATGGTTTTGTAATCGATGGAAATTATACGCGAACAACACATGTTAAATGGCAGACCATTGATACTGTTATATGGTTAGATTTTCCTTTTCATATCAATCTTTACCAATCTATAAAACGTGCCATATCTCGGGCAGTTTTTAACAAGAAGTTATGGCAACATTCGAATAATCGGGAAAGTTTTGGCAAAATGTTCAGTGCTGACTCAATTATTTGGTGGATGATCAAAACTCATCAAAAAAATCGCCAGCAATATATTACAATGATGAATGATCCTCAATATTCACATATTCAGTTTATACATCTGAAATCTCGAAAAGATTGCGATCAATTTTTACGCTCGCTCTAAGTCCTTTATGCTTGGCTAAATTTTATTAATTATCCTAACGGGCTTGATGATGAATGATTTTAAATAATTTTTGTGATTTTTTGATTTGGAAATGTTCTGTATTTTTTATTGAGATGCATCAAATACCATAACTGCTGGTTATTAAAGCGATATATTGGAACAGACGTTGGATGAGTGATTTATAGCGATTATGATGATTGCGTGATATCAGTTAAAAATAGAAGTGAAAGACAGACAGGAAAATAAAATGAGTGATTCTCAGTTATTAACAACTTTACAAGAACATATAAAGCGTGGACAAAAATATAGTTATTTGTGTTTTTGGGGGCATCGTCAAAAGACCCCAGAAAAGATAGACAAGAGCTGTTTAAGCCAATGGTATCCTGCAAAATTTGAAATTGATGGTGTGGATTATCAAAATACCGAACAATACATGATGGCGCAGAAAGCTAAACTATTTAAAGATGAAAATATTTTTCAGCAAATTCTTCACACTGATGATCCGAAGAAAATAAAAGCATTAGGTCGTCAGGTCAAAAATTATCAAGATGAAATTTGGATTGCGCATCGTTACGAGATTGTGGTTCAAGGAAATCTGGCAAAGTTTTCCCAAAATAACCATCTCCAACAATTTTTGTTGAGTACCTCTGAGCAAATCATTGTTGAGGCTTCACCTGTAGATCAGATTTGGGGGATTGGACTAGCTGCTGATCATGCAGATGCGATGAACCCACTGAAATGGAAAGGTTTAAATTTATTAGGGTTCGCATTGATGGATGTGAGAAAGCAACTTTAGGGTTACTTTCTCATGAGTACAGATTTTATTTGGATGTTAAGCCTTATAGTCCAAAATAATAAGCAGCCAGACAGATAAGAATAGTCACGATAATTAAAGCAAAAACGCCTGTCTTTGCTGGTTTGTGCTCATGCTGTGTATGGGATGGATGAGAACTAAACGATTGGCGTTTGTCTGTCTTTATATCCTCAATATTGTCAAATGGAGATGCAATAGCTTTCGGGGTTAAACGCGCAGATTGATAGTGATTGGCAACTTTGACAATAAATTTTGCTTTTAAATCCTCAATCTTTTGCAAGAAGTGACGCAAATTCATTTGTTGTTCTGGGCTCAGACTTTGTTCACTCTCATCATAGGGGTGTTTTATTTTTGCCGAAATAAATTCTTCGAGCGCATCGAAACGATACAGTGTTTCATTGGCATAATCTGCTTGATCATCGCTAGGAATAAGGGCAAGTTTAAGACTACTATTATCCGAGATATATTCACTACTATTTAAGCCATAATAAGGTAAGTCTTTGTTGATTGGTTCAGGAAAACCTTTGGCATATTGGCTATCAAATAATTCATTGTCTGTATAAACCTGAATATCATCCCAATTTGGGGTCACAAGATCTTGTTCAATACGCTTAATGAGTTTCGCATTAAGATCATAACGCCAGAATATTTCTGTTCGAATATTTGGACGTTGTTGTTCTGGTGCCTCATAGTCATTGTCAGCACTATACCATTCCGGTAATTCTTTACCAAAAATCCAAGCGGTTTTCTTTTGAGATTCGTGACTGACAATAAAATGAGGAATCGCCAATAACTCAACATTGGCATTGGGGTTCTGCTCATCATTCAAAAGACTTGAGCTATGTAAACTGATGCGATTTACCCCTTGCTTTTTTAGACCTTCAAGCCAAATTTGAAAGTGTTGTGCTAGAAGATGTTGGGTGGTTAAATCTCGAAAGCCAAACGCGTGGTGATTAAAAATGGCATGATTGACCCAACGAGAAAAACTAATTTCTTGAGTCAGATATTGATTGCCATAAGTGACGAGTGCAAGTTGACGTTTCCAGATTTGATCAAGTGCCATTTTTTATAGATCTCAGCGACATTGGATTTATTTTATACCGTTTATAAATCAGAGTTCTAGCGTTTCAACAGTATTCGCACAGGGAAATATACAAATTATCGAGAATTAGTTGTGACTAATCGTATTTTTCGTCAGGAGGAAACTTCATCCAACTGCATAAAAACTGTTAGAATATGCAGTTATATTATTTTTCTAAAATATTGCTTTGAGAGTTACTATGTCACTGGAAGCCCTGACCACTGAAGCGCTCGCTGCGATTGCAGCAGCTCAAGACCTTGCAACACTCGATCAAGTACGAGTGCAATTTACAGGGAAAAAAAGCCAGCTTGCGGAACAATCTAAGGCACTGGGTAAAATGGACCCTGAAGAACGTAAAGTTCAGGGTGCGGCAATTCATGCTGTGCGTGAAGCTATCTCTACAGCATTGACTGAGCGCCAAGATGAATTACAAAAAGCAGCGCTAGAACAAAAGCTTGCAAGTGAAACCATTGATATTACCTTGCCTGGTCGTGGACAAGTTGTAGGCAGTATTCATCCTGTTACTCAAGTTCAGGAACGTATTTGCCAATTCTTTACCAAAGCTGGCTTTACTGTTGCAACTGGTCCAGAAGTTGAAGATGACTACCACAACTTTGAAGCACTCAATATTCCAGGGCACCATCCTGCACGTGCAATGCATGATACTTTTTATTTTGATGCCAATCATTTGTTGCGTACGCATACTTCAGGTGTGCAAGTCCGTACTATGGAAAACAATCAACCTCCGATTCGTATTGTATGTCCTGGTCGTGTTTATCGTTGTGACTCTGACCAAACGCATTCACCTATGTTTCATCAAATCGAAGGTCTGTACGTTGCTGAAAACACCAGTTTTGCTGAATTAAAAGGCTTGTTGATTAACTTGTTGAACGAGTTTTTTGAAAAAGACTTAAAAGTTCGTTTCCGTCCTTCATATTTCCCGTTCACTGAGCCAAGTGCGGAAGTGGATATTATGGATGAGCGTGGTCGCTGGTTAGAAGTTTTGGGGTGTGGAATGGTGCATCCTAATGTATTGCAAGCCGCGGGTATTGATCCTGAAAAATATAAAGGTTTTGCTTTTGGTTTGGGTGTAGAGCGTTTTGCAATGTTACGTTATGGCATTAACGATTTGCGTATGTTCTATCAAAACGATGTGCGTTTTTTACGCCAATTTGCTTAACAAATTTATACCTCTCCCTAACCTCTTCTAAACAAAGAGGGGATGTCCTAGACAAAAGACGAAGGGTTCTCCCAATTTTCAAAGGGAGTTAGAGAGGAATTCATAAATATTGAATATAGGTTTTAGAAATGAAAATTAGCGAAAATTGGCTTCGCACATGGGTTAACCCAGCAATTGATAGTGATACTTTATCTGACCAACTCACGATGTTGGGACTTGAAGTTGATGAGCTTGTACCAGCCGCTAAACACTTTACTGGTGTTGTGGTGGGGGAAGTTTTAACGGTCATTCAACATCCTGATGCAGATCGTTTACGTGTAACCACTGTAAACATTGGTTCAGGAGAACCTCTACAAATCGTATGTGGTGCACCGAATGTACGTGTTGGCATGAAAGCACCGGTTGCGACAATTGGTGCAGTACTTCCTGGTGATTTTAAAATCAAGAAAGGTAAGCTACGTGGCGTTGAATCACAAGGGATGCTATGTGGTGCTTCGGAAATTGATCTTGAAGATAAAATTGATGGGCTTTTAGAGCTTCCTGATGATGCACCGGTTGGTGTAAACATCCGCGAATATTTAAATCTGGATGACCATGTCATTGATATCAGTATTACCCCGAACCGTGGAGACTGTTTTAGTATTCGTGGTGTAGCACGTGAAATTGGTGTAATTAATCAACTTCCAGTGACAGCGCCTGAAATTATAGAAGTGGCTGCAACCATTGCAGATCAAAAACAAGTCCATGTAAGCACTGATGGATGTCCACGTTATTTAGGTCGTGTTATAAAAAATGTAAATACCAAAGCAGCTACCCCTGAATGGATGGAGCAGGCTTTGGCTCGTTCAGGGATTCGTCAACACAGTATTTTGGTGGATATTACCAACTATGTATTGATGGAGTTGGGGCAACCATTACATGCTTTTGATGGTGGTCAAGTTCAAGGTTCAGTCCATGTACGCCAAGCAACAGCAAATGAAAAACTTGTTTTATTAAATGAGCAAGAAATCGAATTGACTGAAGATGTTATGGTCATTGCTGATGATGCTAAAGCGCTCGCTATTGCAGGGATTATGGGGGGATTATCTTCTTCTGTAACAGATGCAACGACAGAGATCTTCCTTGAGTCTGCGTTCTTTGCACCATTGCATATAGCAGGTCGTGCACGCCGTTATGGTTTACATACTGATGCTTCTCAGCGCTATGAACGTGGTGTGGATTTTGAGTTGCCAATGATCGCGATGCATCGAGCATCACAATTGATTCAGAGTTTGGCGGGTGGAGAATTTGGTCCAATCACTGTGGCTGAACGTACCGCGCTTTTACCTAAACGTGAAGCCATTGAGTTAACTCAAGCACAAGTTGATCAATTACTTGGTTATTCTGTTGAATCAGCATTTATTACTGATGCACTTCAACGTTTAGGTTGTGTTGTAACAGTCAAAGCTGAAGGCGAGTGGACTGTTGTACCTCCATCACATCGCTATGATATGGCAATTTATCAAGACTTAATTGAAGAAGTTGCTCGTATTCATGGTTATGACAATATCCAAATTAGTTTGCCTGTGATTGATGTCAAACTTGCTAAACATCAAGATCAGTTTGAATTGCCACAATTACGTCAAACACTGGTGACTTTGGGCTATCAAGAAGCAATCAGTTTTAGCTTTGCTGATTTAAAGCTGGAGAAGCAATTAAATTCTCAAGTTAATCCATTGGCATTGGCAAATCCAATTTCAAGTGATTTGGCTGTTATGCGTTCTACTTTGCTTTCAAGCTTAATCCCTTGTGTTCAATACAATATTAACCGCCAACAAAGCCGTGTGCGTTTCTTTGAGTTAGGTTTACGTTTTGATTATCAAAATGCTCAAACTATTGATGACTTAAATCAGATTCCAACTTTGGCAATGATTGCGGTGGGCTCAAAACATGCTGAATCATGGCATGGCAAAGCTCAAGCAATGGATTTCTTTGATTTCAAAGGAGAGGTTGAAGAAGTTTTAGCTGCTGGACGGGTTCAAGTTGAATATGTGCGTTCTGAGCGTGAGTGGTTACATCCAGGTCAGTCAGCAGAGATTTTAATAGATGGAAAATCGGTTGGTTATTTGGGACGTTTACATCCATCTTTAGAAAATGCACTGGATTTGAGCACGACTTGGGTTGCCGAACTTGATCAATCGGCTGTTTTGCAAACTTATGTATCTAATTTTACAGAATTATCACGATTTCCGTCGGTTAGACGTGATATTGCGCTTGTAATTAGTGATAAGATTAATGTCAGTGAAATTCAGCAACTTATTGAAAAAACCGGTGGGGAGCTTTTAGGCTCTACATGGTTATTCGATGTGTATACAGGGCAAGGTGTTGAGCAAGGTAAGCGCTCTTTGGCATTTGCATTGTTATGGCAACATCCATCACGTACACTTGAAGATGCTGAAATTAAATCCGGTATGGATCATATCATTCAAGTGTTAGAAAGCACTTACCAAGCGACATTGAGGGCCTCATGACAGCATTAACAAAAGCAGAAATGGCTGATCATTTAAGTGAGCTTACGAGTTTAAACCGTCGTGAAGCAAAACAAATGGTCGAGTTGTTCTTTGACGAAATTAGCCAAGCATTAATTGCAGGCGAACAAGTTAAACTTTCAGGTTTTGGTAATTTTGAACTACGTGACAAACGTCAACGTCCAGGTCGAAACCCAAAAACTGGCGAAGAAATTCCAATTTCGGCACGTCGAGTTGTTACGTTCCGCGCAGGACAGAAGTTTAGACAACGTGTAGGCACAGAACAAGAAGGTTAATCAACCCACTTGATTTTGTAAAAACCCCAAGCCATTTTGCTTGGGGTTTTTTATTATTTACACATACGAGAGGTTAAAAATAAATTAAACTATAGCTAATCTGTTGAAAAAACCATACAGTAAATATAATTTCTAGATCAATAAAATCAATGTGATCAATATATTCTTTGATGATATAAGCTTTCACTGCCAGGCTTTAGCGCTAAAGTTTAAATCGTTTTCCGTAAGCGATGACGTTCATTACTTAACCCGTTTCTTGTTTAACCGCATTCTTGCGCAAACAAAGTAGTATTTTGTTTTTGCTCATATATCTTTAGCTAACATATGGCGTCCATGTGGCTTCACGATGGAAAGATGGTCTATGATTTAAAAGTATGATCCTAGCCAAAATAAATGAATCGGCAGATCTTCTAATCCTTTGTATCAAAGCATAAAGATCATTGATTATAAATGATTGATGTCAAATTATTGGTATGAATAGTCTGAGGCTTTGATTATAAAAATAATGTTCGTTTTTTTTAATGATTAAAAGTGAGATAGAGGATTCATCACTTGAGTGTATTTCAATATAACATCTTGACAGTATGGAATCGAAGCGGGGCGTTCTAAATTGGCTGAATATATTTATTCGATAAATCAGGGCTGTCTTTCGAATCAATTCGCAGATTTGAGGATAATCATTGATTTGAAAGCAAAAAAAAGAGAACCAAAGGTTCTCTTTTTTTGATAATAATCTAAGCGATTATTATTGAGCAGCTGAAGCAGCAGCTGAAGCGTCAGCAGCAGCAGCAGTAGCGTCAGAAGCAGCAGCAGTAGCGTCTGCAGCAGCAGTAGCAGCAGCGTCAGTAGCTGAAGCAGAAGCAGCGTCAACAGCAGCAGTAGCTTCAGAAGCAGCTTCTACAGCTTGAGAAGCAGCAGCGTTTGCATCAGCAGCAGCTTCTTCAGTTTTTTTAGCACAACCAACGAAAGCTAAAGTAGTAGCAACTGCAGCAGCAATAGCGATTTTTTTGAATAACATGGCATCACTCTCATAAAATTAATTGAGACAAAAAACCCAAGTTAGCCTGTTTTTTGCTTTTTGCATGAGCAGTCTAACTGGTATGCGAATATGCTATCACTGCGCATTTTTAATTGCTACTGTCTAGATGAAAAAAACTGACCAAATTGATGAAAAAATGATGCTTTTTTAACAGTTAATTACAATTAATTCGCACTTTTAGATTGGATTATTGATAATTAAGTTATTAAAAAATATAAAAAATATGTGAGAATGATTTTTATATTCAATTATTTGCAAAATGCTGTTACGCCAAAAATCAGCAATTGTATATTTATGTAAATTCTGTCAACCAAAAAAAAGGTCACTATATCAGTGACCTTTTTTGACTTTTTATACCAATCAGTTGGCAGCTTTACGCTTCATTTGATCAAAGAAATCGTCATTGGTTTTGGTTTCTTTCATACGATCTAAAAGGAATTCCATCGCCGCTAACTCATCCATTGGGTGGAGAAGCTTACGTAAAATCCAAACTTTGCGTAGGTTTTCTTCACTCATGAGGCGTTCTTCACGACGAGTACCTGATTTCTTGATATTCATGGCAGGGAAGACACGTTTTTCAGCAATACGACGATCCAAGGTAATCTCTTGGTTACCCGTACCTTTGAATTCTTCGTAGATCACTTCATCCATTTTACTGCCTGTTTCAATCAATGCAGTTGAAATGATTGTCAGTGAGCCGCCTTCTTCAATGTTACGTGCAGCACCAAAGAAACGTTTCGGGCGTTCAAGTGCATGTGCATCTACACCACCAGTCAATACTTTGCCTGATGACGGTACAACAGTGTTGTAAGCACGTGCTAAACGCGTGATTGAATCTAGCAGAATCACCACATCTTTCTTATGTTCAACAAGACGTTTGGCTTTTTCAATCACCATTTCGGCAACTTGTACATGGCGTGCTGGAGATTCATCAAATGTTGATGCAACAACCTCGCCACGAACAGTACGTTCCATTTCAGTCACTTCCTCTGGACGTTCATCAATCAAGAGAACGATAAGGAAACATTCAGGGTTATTACGGACAATGGATTGAGCAATGTTCTGTAACAACATTGTTTTACCCGCTTTAGGCGGTGCAACAATAATTGAACGTTGACCTTTACCAATAGGAGCAACCAAGTCAACAACACGTGCAGTTAAATCTTCCGTTGAACCATTTCCTAGTTCCATTACCAATTGCTCAGTTGGAAACAATGGGGTTAGGTTTTCGAATAAGATTTTATTACGTGAATTTTCAGGTGTGTCATAGTTAATTTGATTAACTTTTAATAATGCAAAGTAACGTTCACCTTCTTTGGGTGGGCGAATCGTTCCCGTAATCGTATCACCTGTGCGTAGGTTGAAACGACGGATTTGTGATGGGCTAACATAAATGTCATCAGGACCTGCAAGATAAGAACCTGCAGCCGAGCGTAGAAAGCCGAAACCATCAGACAAAATTTCAAGAACACCATCACCAAAGATTTCTTCACCATTCATTGCATGGCGCTTTAGGATGGCAAAAATGATGTCTTGCTTACGGTTACGAGCCATTCCTTCAAGGCCCATAAACTCAGCAATTTTAATGAGTTCGCCAATCGGTTTTTTCTTGAGTTCAGTTAAATTCATAAATGGTCAGATTGAATAAGGATGTGTGGAACACAGATAAAGAGAAAAGAAGCAAAAGTCGCCAACAGTGCAATAGGTGAGTTGATGTTGTATAGACACAAAAACAAACTCAGAGTCTATGTAGTTCTTTCGAGGAGAAATATGTAAAACAATTTCTGTTGCCGAACGGCGATCTTATGTGTTGTCCTTTAAGAAACAGGCAGAGAATCCTTATGTTCCTTGAGCATGAAATATAAGTGAGATCAACAAGTTTGTCAAATTATAGTCGAAAAAAAATACGCCAGAAAATCAAGCGTATTTTTTGTTTTTGCAGATTTATACAAATAATCTATAAATTCAGCAAATTAAATATTTTCTTCGATGAAAGCAGTCAGTTTAGATTTCGGCACTGCACCGATTTGTTGAGCAACCACTTCACCATTTTTAAACATCAATAATGCTGGAATGTTACGGATATTATAGTTAACTGCAGTTGCTTCGCATGCAGTCACATCCACTTTAACAATCTTTACTTTGCCTTCAAATTCTGTAGAAAGTACTTCAAGAACAGGTGCAATCGCTTTACATGGTGCACACCAACCTGCCCAGAAATCTACAATTACAGGAATATCTGATTCAAGAACGTCTGCTGCGAAGTTGTCATCAGTTGTGTTTACGATATTGCCAGACATGGATTTTGCTCCAAAAATATTTTAAAGATGAATCAATCTATGAAGCTAAGTATTACATAGACATCTTTAACAATGTAGGGGAATGTTTAAATTTTCATTCTTATTTGTGAGAATGTCCAATTGATGCTCACGATATTTACAATCGGTTCCTTAGAAAACTCAATCTAATTGTCACATAATTGTCATATATGCTGAAAAAATAATGACTCATCAAATTGTCTAAATAAATGGCTTTTAAAAAGCGTGCATGTGAATTAATCTAAGCAACAATTCAGTATGAGTTTGTATAAATAATGTCTGATTTTTTGATTGATGAAGAATTACTTGCTGCCATCGATATGGGGTCGAATAGCTTCCATTTAGCAATTGCTCGAGTGGATCATGGTGAAGTTAAAAAAGTTGCTTCGATGTCAGAAAAAGTTCAGCTTGCTGCTGGATTGGACGAGAATAAAAACTTAACTGAAGCAGCACAACAACGTGGTTTAGCCTGTTTGGCACGTTTTGTAGGAAGACTGAGTTCAGTGCAACCAAATCGTTTACGGATTGTTGCGACGAACGCTTTACGTCAAGCAAAAAATGGGCATGAATTCATTCAAAAAGCAGCTGAAATTCTACCTAAACCGATTGAAATCATTGCAGGACGAGAGGAAGCACGTTTAATTTATTTAGGTGTTTCTCATACCATGGTCAATAGTGGGCGCCGTCTGGTGATTGATATTGGTGGCGGTTCTACAGAATTAATTATTGGTGAAGAATTTGAGCCAATTCATACTGAATCTTTACAAATGGGATGTGTGGCATTCACAAAAGCCTATTTCCCTGAAGGTGATATCAACAGTAAAGCTTTTGAAAAAGCAGTTGTTGCTGCGCGTAAAGAACTATCTTCTATTGCCAATACATATAAGGCAGCTGGATGGGACACAGTGGTGGGTTCGAGTGGAACAATCAAAGCGTGTCGTCAAATTGCTGTCAATATGGGATGGAGTGATGAACAAGAGAATTTAACTCGAGAAGGTTTAGAAAAATTAAAAGACAAACTTTTAAAATTTAAACATATCTCCGATATGGAGTTTGATGGATTAAAAGAAGATCGTCGTGCTGTTTTACCTGCGGGTATTGCGATTCTCTATGCTGTTTTTGAAGTACTGAATATCGATAAGCTGGTTTACTCTGATGGTGCATTACGAGAAGGCGTCATGTATGACTTGCTTGGGCGTTTTCAACATGAGGATATTCGAGATCGTAGTGTGCAAGCGATGGTGGGGCGTTATGGTGCGGATGCCAAGCAAGCTGAACGTGTGGTTGAAACAGCACAACATCTCTTTAATGGTGTAGCAAATACCTTACATTTAAATAGTGATGACAGTGATCTATTGCGTCGCGCAGCTTATTTACATGAAATTGGTTTGGCAATCAGTCACAGTGGTTATCAAAAACACAGTGCTTATCTCTTACAGCATTCTGATATTCCTGGTTTCTCACAAATTGATCAGAATCATTTGTCACATTTGGTCGCTCACCATCGTCGTAAATTACGTACCGATGCCAAACTTGATGTGCTAAAAGTAGGTGGAAACAAGCTACTACACCTATGTTTGCTCCTCCGTCTCGCTGTTTTACTCAATCACAGTCGCAGTGATGAGATGCTTCCTGCCATTGAATTGACAGTGGATAATGCGCAACAATGGCAACTCAGCGTTTCTGGCGATGCCAAGCAATGGCCTTTACTGGTTGCAGATTTGCATGATGAGCAAGTGCAATTTAAGCATTGGGACATTGAATTGAATATTCAGTCGGAACAGTTTATCGATTAACTAAAGGTCTTGTGTTGATTGAATGAATTGTATAAACCATTCAATAGCACTTGATCCTGAACTTCCGATGTGTGAGGCATCGGTGAATTAGGGATAATACTCGACTTATGAAAAATAAAGCTGCTCAATCTAAAGCTTGGAAAACGGTTCAAATTGCACGTCATCCTGAACGCCCGCAATTTTTGGATTATGTAGGCGAAATTTTTACTGAATTCGATACCTTACATGGCGATCGTCTTTATGGTGATGATGGTGCAATGGTTGGCGGATTGGCGCGTTTTAATGGTCAGCCTGTCATGGTCGTTGGTCAGCATCGTGGTCGTAGTACCCGTGAAAAATTACAGCATAACTTTGGGATGTGTAACCCTGAAGGCTATCGTAAGTCACAGCGTTTGCTGGATATGGCAGAACGTTTTAATCTTCCAGTATTCACATTTATTGATACGATGGGGGCTTACCCAGGCATTGGTGCTGAAGAACGTGGTCAAGCAGAAGCGATTGCAACCAGTCTTGCTCAACTTTCAAGCTTAAAAGTTCCTGTTATTGCAACAGTTTTAGGTGAAGGCGGCTCTGGTGGGGCTTTGGGAATTGGTGTGGCAGATCGTGTGGTTATGCTTTCTCATAGTATTTATTCAGTGATTTCACCAGAAGGCTGCGCTTCTATTTTATGGAAAACAGCGGACAAAGCGGAACAAGCCAGTGAGGCACTTGCACTTACGGCAGACAAACTCAAAGAGTTAGGTGTAGTTGAATATGTTGTCGATGAAGGCGAGGGAGCACATTTGCAACCATTTGAGGTTATGGAAAAACTCAAAGATGTGTTAAAACAAGCACTTGATGAATTACAGCCTATGACTGCGGAAGATCGATGCGAAGCACGTTATCAACGTTTAATGAAGTTTGGCAGCGACAATTTAGGTCTCGCTTCTTAAAACAACACGCTCAATTTGCTGAAAATACGCATTTCCTCATCGGATGCAGTGGTGGCATGGATTCCATGTTATTGCTGCATTTGATGGTGCAGTTTTTCCCTCATCACGTCCGTGCAATATACGTCAATCATCAGTTACAAACAGCCAGTGATGAGTGGGCTGATTTTGTTGCTCAACAATGTACCATCTTACAGATTCCTTATATTATTCAAAATGTTCAAGTTGCAGAAGGTAATCTTGAAAATCAAGCGCGTCAAGCCCGTTACGATGCTTACCTTCAACATATAAAAACCGACGAAGTATTGGTACTCGCCCATCATCAACAAGATCAAGCTGAAACCCTGATTTTACGCCTATTGTCAGGTGCAGGTGTTGCTGGATTATCTGCGATGAAATCAAAAGATCAGCGCGAAAGATTGACCATTTGGCGCCCCTTGTTGGATATCTCACGTGAGCAGATTTGCCAATGGGTGCAACAGTTACAGATTGCCTATGTCAATGATCCGACTAATCTAGATACCCAGTATGATCGTGCGTGGTGTAGACATGAACTTTGGCATATTTTGCAAAGCCGTTACCCCAAAATGCAACAAGCATTGGCGCGCACCAGTTATTTGATGCAAGATGCCAATGAAATTCTCAATGAAGTGCTACAACAAGATCTTAGTTTCTGTGGAAATGAAGAAAAGCTTGATTTAATAAAACTCAAGCAATTGTCATTGGCAAGACAGCGCCAACTTCTATCTACATGGATGAAGGGACGGGACACCTATCGACCTGCTTTTGAAATGGTGCAGCGCCTACAGGATGAAGTGATTGACTCTAAAACAGATTCACAAGCAGCATTACATTGGAATCATTTCTATTACTTGCGTTACCAAAATCATTTATATCGCGTTGAACAGCAACACTATTTAGCAGCGCAATCGAAACAGCAAGTTCCCGAGCAAACATATCAATTTCAACTTCATCAGCAACTACAATTCACATCTGGTGTATTTCAAATTGAACGCTCTAAAATAGGTCTGTCTTTTGCATTATTTAATCAGAAGCTGACATTGAAACCACGTTTAGGTGGTGAAAAAATTCATCTTTATGGCAGAATAGGCGCTTGGCCTTTAAAAAAGGCGATTCAAGAAGCACATATTTTTCCTTGGATGCGTCATACAATTCAAATATTAAGTGTAGATAATGTTATGCTTGGGGTGTTTACACCAAATGGTTTTTGGTTGGCACAGTCTGAATACTGTGAAATCGGTGGTTGGCAACCAAATTTAATCTCTAAGATAAAAACTAAGGTCGAGTGTGATTCATGAGTGCAGCTTTAAATTGTAATATTACTTTCATTGGTGGTGGGAATATGGCTCAAGCCCTAATTGGTGGCTTATTGAGTCGTGGCTTACCTGCTACACGTATTACAGTTTCTGATCCCTTTGAAAAAATTCGACTGTTGTTACAAGAAAAAGATGTCCATGTTACTGAAGACAATATTGAAGCGATTAAACATGCAGATATTGTTGTATTTGCAGTAAAACCTCAAGTTTTAGGGAGCGTGCTTAAGCCCTTGAAAGGTTTACTTGATGATAAATTGCTGATCTCTATTGTTGCCGGTGCTGAAATTAAAACGATTTCAGATTTGACGGGCAGTGAGCGAATTGTCCGTGTAATGCCGAATACTCCTGCATTGGTTCAAACTGGTGCACATGGTATCTATGCCAATCCAGAAGTGAGTACAAAAGACCGTGAATTGACCACGCAGGTTCTTGCGGCAACTGGTTTAACCCTTTGGGTAAATTCAGAGGCACAGATTGATGCTGTAACCGCAGTTTCGGGTTCAGGTCCTGCATATTTCTTCTATATGATGGAAAGTATGATACGTGCTGGTAAAAATATGGGGTTGGATGAAAAGGTGGCAACAGCATTGACGTTGCAAACCGCATTGGGCGCAGCACAAATGGCAATTACCAGTTCAAGCGCTCCATCTGATTTACGTAAAAATGTAACTTCCCCAAATGGGACAACTCAAGCGGCTTTAGAAGTATTTGATCGCGCTCAAATCTCTCAAAATATTCAAACAGCTTTGGCTGCTGCGCAAAAGCGTAGTCAGGAATTGGCTCAAGAATTAAGTGACAGCATTAAATAATTTTTGATTTTAGGAACGTTCAAGTATGGGTGCAAATTCTGCGCAAATTTTTGGCATTATTATTAACGTAGCGATTTTGCTCGTATTCTTTCGTTTTTTAATGCAATTGGCGATGGTCAGTCCATACAACCCTGTGGTGATGTCGACAGTCAAAGCAACCAAGATTGTAGATCTATTTAGCCGAATTTTTCCGACGATGGCGAAAGGGCGTGTCAATACGGCTGCTTTGGTTTTAGTGGTGGTGTTATATCTACTCAAAATCTTTGGCATGATGTATTTGCAAGGTGCAATGCCAAATAGTCCTGTACACCTCATTATTCTCACTTTTGTGACCATGATTCAGGACTTGATTCGCTTTTGTCGTTATTTAATTTTTGCGACGATTATTTTGAGTTGGGTGGTGATGTTCACTCAATCAAGATCGCCTTATATTGAAGTGATTCAAGAGTTGGCTGAGCCATTATTGGCACCGTTCCGCCGAATTATGCCAAATATGGGGATGATTGATCTTTCTCCTATTTTGGCTATCTTGGCATTGATCATTGCTGAAAAAGTCATGGAATATGCTGCAATTGCGCTACTAACTGGTCTTTAATAGGCAATATCCTTTTAGCGTCAAATAAATTGATGATCTTTTATTTAAAACCGAGTTGTATAACCAACTCGGTTTTTTTATAGGTTATGGATGTTTTTTTTGATAGTATCTGTTGACATTTGGGGTTTATAATTTAATCTACAATGGGAACCATAAAAATATACAAGCTAATGCAACAGAACTTTCATAGTTTCGTTTTAATTTGTCATGTCGAGTAGGCTATTCCTTTTAATTGCTTTAATCTCCAAAACATATTTTCTACTAAGTGCATGATTTTATATAAATACCAATCCATATGGTCATTGTTTGATTGGCTATTGGATTTATTAGGTATATTCGCTTTCGTTCGAGTTACTCTAATCCGCTCTCTTAATGGCACTGAATCGTAGCCTTTATCTGTACATACAAGCTCTATCTCATTTAAATCGAGTTTTGAAATTAAATAAGGTGCGACTTTAATATCATGTGTAGTTTCATCAGTGATAATAATTTAAATATTGTGAGTAACTTACCACTACATGACCAGCGATTAAAACGTTTAAAAATTGAGTTGGGTTGTCCAAAGCAAGTGGGTATATGACGCCAAGGTATCCAGTTCTTATTCTATGAAGAATCATCTCAATAAAATTTCTCAAATTAGATTTGAGATAGATATTAAAATTTCAGAAAATAAAAAATAGTTTAGACCAGTGTTGATCGTTCAGTATAGAATGGGGTATAGCAATCGTAAAATTAGTTTTGTTATTTTATTATATCACTAGTTTTTTGGTAACAGAATCAATAGACTTTAATTGTATCAATTAGTTTATTGAAAAAATTGTAGAAGCATATTAGTTGAATTATTGCTACTATAAAAAATTATAGTAGAGATGTTAATCTCTAGTTGTACCATCAATTATGTTACTAAAGTGTTTATCGTCTTATAAAAATATACCAAATGTAAAAAATTACATAGCTAATTGTTTAAATTGAAAGGTGAGATGAAAATGAATTCAGCTGAAAGAAATTGTTTGGATGCTATTATTAAATTATATCTATTAGAAACAATTAATTATGAAAATATACTAACATTATTTAAAGAGTATTTACAACCTGTTTTTAAGTATGAAAGTTTGATTGCTGGTGTTGGAGAAATTGAATTGACTCGTGTCAAAATAGGAGAAATTATCTCAATAAACTACCCAATTGAGTTTTTAGAGCAAATTGAAAAAGTTACCACAATTGAAAAACGATCTTTATTAGCATATTGGTTAGAAAAGCAGGAGCCAATTTATGTTAATAGTGCTGATATGGATAAAAATTTATCAGATTTAGAAATAACTGAAATTAAGCAGTTTCAACTAACACCAATGCTTGTTCATGGTCAACGTGATTTATCTGGAAAGTTTTCAAGTTATTTTAGCTTTAGACAGTGCGGAATAGAAGAAAATAAAGCAAAATACTTAATTAAAGTATTTATGCCTTATTTGCATCTTATTTTAGCAAGAGGATTGCAATGGGAATATAATAAGAATACAGATATCAATATAAAATTAACTAGTAAAGAATGGGAGTTAATTGATTATATTAAAAATGGAATGACTAATAAGGAAATAGCAAAAAATCTTAATAAAAGCCCGTCCACTATAAAAAATCAAATATTGCAATTATTTAGAAAGTTGAATGTTAATAATAGATCAGAGGTACTGTCAAAAATAGATGTATTATCTACTTCAAAATTAAAATAATGAGTTTTTAAATAGATAGTTTTGTTGAAAAAAAATTTAGTGAGATAATCTTTCATTTTAAATTTACTTAATGGCTAGAAAAAAATACAGTATCATTGCATAAAATTAGGTAGATGACTATCAACTAAAATATGACTTCGTTCATAATTATAGAAGCGTTGCCATGCAGTTGTAAGTTTATGAACCTTTTTATCTCAAAATAAATATTGATTCAAGCATTCGTATCAAACTGTACGATTTCGTAAAGCTATAGGTCATTCGACCTATTGATCTAAGTTAAGCTGAAAACTATTATTATTTTATTGTTTGGATGAAGTATTAAAAATGATTCAGAAAAATCAATTTTTAAAAATTGTTTGTGTATTAGTGATACTATGTGGAGTTTCAATTATGGGTTATTGTGGGTTGTCTCGTTTTTATAGTAAAACGAATACTGAATTATTTCCATTGGAAATTTCACGTGATAGTGAAGGGTTAAGTATAAATTTTGAGAAAAAAATAAAAATTATAAAAAATGATGGTTGGGGATTTTATTTAAATTATCCTACCTCTAATAATAAGAAGCAGATTAATGAAATTTATGAAATTTTAGATGATGTGAATTCTAATTTTAATATCAACTTTGAAATATATGATGATCAAGATAAGTTGATTAAATCTTTAAATATAAAGCCAAAGCCAGTCTATAAAAATGAAGAATATATGGGGCTGGAAATTTATGGTCTTATTTTGAGTGAGGGGGACTATAGAGTTAAAATTAATTCAAATAAATTGAAAGATAATCCAGTCCTTTTTAGAAATGTATCACTAGAGATTACAAATGGTCATAAACCTAAATAATTTATTAAGTCTTTTTATTGGATAAAATTTAAAAATTAAAATAATTTGATACTAAACTAAGCAAGAGTGATCGAATGTTTAAATTTTTATACATTTTTTATTAGAGGATAGAAATTAATTATTTGGAAATATATTTACTAACCAAAAAATAATAGTTTTATTAATTGAATAAAGAGAAATGGTAAATTATATCTTTAACTTTTTAAATCATTAATATAACCCACAGATTAAGGAAAAAATATGACACACACGATTACAATTAATATTGCAGATAGAGGAACCCCAGTTTTTCATGGTGGAGAAATGACCACAAGTGTTGCAGGACATATGTGGTATGAAGTTAGTGATGGGACTAGTAGTAATTCGTATGGTTTCGCTCCTAGGGAGGATAATTTAAAGCCATATCATGGAGACGGTGATGTTAAGTTCGATGATTCTGCCAATTATCAGGGACGAAGTTATACAAGAACAATAGAAATTACCGAAGATCAATATAATAAATTGGTTGATTTTGGTAGAAATTCTTCAGATCATGGTTTTAGTCAAACTTATGATGGCTTATCCAATAGTTGTATAGATTTTACATGGAAGGCTTTAAATGTTGCAGGTTTAAATCCAAAGGATATTGATGGAGCTATTTTACCTACGTCAAATATAGATGATGTGGCAGGAATTGTGAATTTCGATAAAGATCTCGAAGATTATCGTAATAAAATAGGTAAGATATTTGAACCATTCAATGATTTTAATTCCAATGGCGAACAAAAATATCATATCTATGATCCAATAATTTTGGATTTAGATGGAGATGGTATTGAAACTGTTGCTCAAAATAAATTCCAAGGCGTACTTTTTGATCATGATAATGATGGGATTAAAACTGCAACTGGATGGGTGAAACCTGATGATGGAATTTTAGTTATAGATAAAAATAATGACGGTATAATTAATCACGGTGGTGAACTATTTGGAGATAGTGTAACACTTGAAAATGGCACTAAAGCAGCAAATGGTTATTCTGCCTTAGCAGAATATGATAGTAATCAAGATGGAAAAATCGATGCTGAAGATAATGAATTTAGTTTAATTAAAGTTTGGCGAGATTTAAATCAAGATGGAGTAAGTCAAAAAACAGAATTATTTAGTTTGGAAGAAGCTGGAGTTAAGTCCCTTAGTCTTGCATATCAAAATACGTCAACTGCATTGGGTAATAAGAATATATTGGCTCAAACAGGTAACTACGAAACTATTGATGGTCAGACTAAATTGATGGGAGATGTTAATTTTCATTTTAATTCAGTTTATAGCGATTACCAAGAAAAAATAGAATTAACGGATCAGCAAAAACAAGTAGCAAATGTTAAAGGACTTGGAAGTTTAAGGGATTTGAGAGAAGCAGCAACTTTATCATATGAATTAGCTGCTACTCTCAATGCTTATTCAATTGCAGATACGAAAATTTTACAATTGGGGCTACTTGATCGACTTATATTAAATTGGGCAAAGACAGCTCCTAACTACACTGATAATGTTGTTTTTAGAAGTATAAATTGGATTAAAACAGAAAGTGAGGGTATAGGTTTAACACCAGGGCAGGAAAATCAGGTTGTTTTATCTCCACCTCTATCTGATGAGGCTCAAGCACAATTAGGTATAATTAATAGCCTAATGCCTATTTTGGCTTCATTTTCTGGAACAAGATCTGCAATCTTTTACTATAAAGATGAGAGCGAAATAAAGAAAATTTATGATCTTATAAATAATGCTTATGCTACTTTAAAATCTGATATATATGATGTTTTACTTTATCAAACAAGATTAGAGGAATATGTCTCTGAAATAAAAATAAAATTATTGTCAATGGATAAGTCCAATTTTTTTGATTATTCAAATTTAGAATTAAAGTTCAATAAAGTTTTTTCAGAAAACCCAGAAAAGGCAATTACAGACTTAAGTGATATGCTTACACATCAACAAGTATTTTTAGAGAATTGGGTTGAAAATGGGAAATTATTATTGGGAAATTATTTGAGTTATGCATTGGAAAATGGTGTTATAAATAATTTGTTAAATTCATATAATATTGTGGCCTTAAATGATTTAGGATTGATAATTGGTACTCAAGAGTCTGATATTTTAAAAGGAAATGTAAAAAATAATATATTAATATCTGGAAAAGGCGATGATATATTAAATGGTGATTCAGGTG